>JAGQXA010000715.1 GCA_020436865.1 Saprospiraceae bacterium
AGTTACTGGACCAAACACAATCCCAACCAGCCACAGATCGCCTACGAGGAATACATGGAGGTGGCCCGGGCCGTCGATCAGATGTTCAAGTCGGGATTGGGCTACGGCTTCGAAACCGATCGCGGTTATATCTACCTCAAGTACGGCCGTCCCGACGATATCATTTCCGAATGGAACGACCCCTCGGCCCCTCCCTACGAGATCTGGTCGTACAACGAGTTTCCGCAGACGAGGCAGAGTAACGTGCGCTTCATTTTCTACAATCCCTCCCTGGCCGGCGGCGACTTCGTACTGCTGCACTCGACCGCCCGCGGCGAACTGAACAACCCGCAGTGGGAGGTCGAACTTTACCGCAACGCCCCCAACGAGATCGAAGGGTCCAATTACATCGACGGCACCGAAATGCAAGATAACTTTGGCCGTCAGGCCCGGAGGCGCTTTCGCGACTTTTGATCCGACCGCCCCTCCTTTCTTTCAATACGTCCGAATGCTGCCGTTTCCGGGAGCGGATTTCTCCGGATGCTCCCGGATTTCCCCGTATATTTGAGCGTTCATACAATACGCTTACCGGAAAAATCTTGCTATGCGGCTTATCTTGACTACTCTGCTTGGCGCCGGCCTGGCCTTGGGCGCCCTGGCTCAAACCTCTATCGACCCTTCCGTTGTTGCTACCAAACTCCTCGAACGCATGGAAGCGGCGCCCGATGACTATCAGGCGGTCTATTTTCTGCTGAACGACCAGGTCGACATCGAAGCGATCGACCGCGAACTGAACCGGCGGAAAGCCTCCCTGGAAGAACGCGCCTATACCGTGATCACGGCCTTACAGCAAAAAGCGGCGAACACGCAGCCGCCCTTTCTGCAAGCGCTCGAGCGGTCGGATCTCGTCGAACCCGGCAGCATCCTGCCGCTCTGGGTAACCAACGCGATCTACGCACGGGTCAAACCGGCGCTGGTAGCCGAATGGAGCCGCGATCCGAAGATCGATTGGATCGGTTGGAACGGTCCGGCCGCACCTACCGAAGTGCAAAAAAATGCCTCCCTGGCCGCTACCGTGCAGCCCAACGGCAAAGAACCGGGGCTGACCGCCATCAAAGCGCCGGCGCTCTGGGCCATGGGCTATACCGGCTACGGGATGATCGCCTATACGATCGATTCCGGCGTCGATTATCTGCATCCCGCGCTCGGGCCGAGCTTCTATGGCCATTACGTGCCCGGCGACGAGGCCTGGTACCAGTCTTTTTCCAATAATACCACTCCCTTCGAATGCGACGAGGAAGACAGCCATGGCACGCATGTGACCGGCACCATGCTGGGGCTCAACCGCCTCACCAACGATACGACCGGCGTAGCCTTCAACGCCCGTTGGATCGCTTCTCCGGCCATTGCCTGCAACAGCTCGATGACCAGCCCGACGGCCGCCCTGCAATGGGCGCTCAACCCCGACGGCAATGCCGGCACGATCGACGATATGCCCGATGCGATCAATAACTCCTGGTATGACCCTAGCCTGGATGCCGAGGACGAATGTGGAAGCCTGTACGTCTCGATCTTTCAGGCGCTGGAAGCGGCCGGGATCGCCAATATTTCGTCGGCCGGTAATTTCGGCCCGGGCCCTATGACCATGACCCCGCCGCACAATATCAACATCAATCTGGTGAATGCCTTCACCGTGGCGGCCGTCAATGCCAATACGGCCGCTTTGCCCATCGCCAATTTCTCCAGTCGCGGTCCTTCGACCTGCGGGGGTACGGGTTCCTTGCTGATCAAGCCGGAAGTGGCCGCGCCCGGTGTTGCCGTGCGCTCCTGCATGGCCGACGGCACCTACGGACTGCTCGACGGCACTTCCATGGCTTCGCCGCATGTGGCCGGAGCGGTCCTTCTGCTCAAAGAAGCCTACCCATACCTCAC
>JAGQXA010000716.1 GCA_020436865.1 Saprospiraceae bacterium
GTCTCCAGCACCGTCGTATTCTCCAGCGCGCGGAAATCCACGGCGCTGACGCCGGACACCCCTTGTTCCTGCATGTAGACGCCATAGATGGTGTCGACGGCGGCCATGGTCAGCTTGTTGTGGGTGACGATGATGAACTGCGAATCCGTCGAGAACTTCTTGATGATCTTGTTGAACTTCTCGATGTTGGCGTCGTCGAGCGGGGCGTCGACCTCGTCGAAAATGCAGAAGGGCGCCGGCTTGAGCAGGTAGAGGGCAAAGAGCAGGGCCGTGGCCGTCAGCGTTTTTTCGCCGCCGGAGAGTTGGTTGATGGTGGTGGGGCGCTTCCCTTTGGGCTTGGCCACGATCTCGATATTCGACTCCAGGGGGTTGTCGGGTTCGAGCAAGATGAGGTCGCAGGCGTCTTCGGCCGTAAACAGGCTGCGGAACACGTCGATGAAGTACAGCCGCGCCTTATCGAAAGCTTCCAGGAACTGCGCGGTGGCCGTCTCTTCGATCTCCTTGATGGTGACGAGCAGGTCTTCCTTGGCCTGCAGGATGTCGTCGCGCTGCGAGGAGATCGTATCGTAGCGCTCCTTCATCTCATCGTAGGCCTCGACGGCCATCGGGTTGATCTCGCCGTAATTGTCGAGGCGGCTCCGGAGCCGGCCGACCTTTAGTTCCAGTTCCTCCAGTTGGGTATCGGGATCGGGATCGCGGTTGATGAGGTCGTTGAGGCCGATGGAGAACTCGATGTTCAGGCGTTCGCCGACGGCGGTGAGCTGATAGCGCAACTCGCTGAGTTTCTCCTTGAGGTTATTGACGAGGATCTGCAGGTCCTGGCGCTGTTTGCCGAGCTTGCGCAATTGCTCGTCGATCTCGTTGATGCCGCCGCGCGCCTGGAAGTATTGCTGTTCGGCTTCGGTCAGGCTTGCTTCCTTTTGGCCGCGCTCCTGATAGGCTTTTTGCAGGTCGAGTTCCATCTGCTCGAGGGCGCCGGTGATCCGGCCGGTTTCGGCCTCGGCATGTTCCAGGCCCTGCCTGCTTTGCTCTACGCGGGCGCGCGCCTCTTCGATCTGCCGTTCGCGGAACGACACCTCGCGCTGGACGGCTCCCACCTTATTTTGCTGGCGGATGAACTCGATATTTTTCTGGTTGAAATTGGCCGAAGCTTCGCTGAGCTTCTCGGCCACCTGCCGGTAGGAACCGTCGGTATTGGCGATGCGCGAGCGGGCGGCCGCGAGCTGCTCCTGTTTCTCGGCCAGGTCTCGGTCGATCTCGTCGTTGTGCAGGCTCAACTGGCCGATGCGTTCCTGTTGGGTCTTACGCCGCGCCTCATGTTCCCGCAGGAAATTTTCGAAGTTCTCGAGGCGGGTGGCCAGCGACACCTTCTCCTGTGCCAGCTGGTTGAGGGTGAGGTTGCCCGACTGGATGGCCTGGGCCCGCGTTTTGGTCTTGAGCGTTTCGAGCTGCGACTTGAGGTTGAAAAAAGCGGTCGACAGCTTGTTTTCCTCTTTCTCGGCCTTGCGGATGGCCGATTCCAGCACTTCCAGATTCTTCTTTCGACCGATCTTCTTGCCCTCGAACAGGCCGATCGAGCCCCCGGAAATGCTGTACTTCCGCTGGATGAAGCGCCCGCTCTTCGACAGCAGGATGAGGTCGTCTTCCTGCAGGGCGCCGGCCACTTCCTCGCGATCGGTGACCAGCACGTTCTCGAGTAGGAAGCTCACCAGGTTGCGGTAGGCCGGTTCGGTTTCGATCAGGTCGATCGCCTGGCGCGTTTCCGGCAACAGCCGCATGGGAGAGCGGTAGTCTTTAAAGCCTTCGAGCAGGAAGAAGTTGGCCTTGCCCTTCTGCGTTTTGTTGAGCAACTTGATCGCTTCGTAGGCCTCCCCGAGATTTTCGACCACGTAGTAGTTCAGGTAGGGTTCCAGAAAGTTCTCGATGGCGACCCGGTAATCTTCCTGCACGTAGATGAGGTCGGACAACAGCGGCGCCTCTTTTTTCCACTCCTTGCTCTGGCTGAGGAACTTGATCGATTCCGGAAAGCCTTCCAGGTTTTCGACCATGCTTTTGGTAAGCTTGTATTCGTTGCGGCGGGCGTCGAGCTGGCGATTGACCAGTTGGATCTTCTTGGTGTATTCCTCCAGTTCGCCTTCGATCTTCTCCATGTCGTTGCGCCGCTTCTCTTCGGCCTGTTCGAGCAGGCGCAATTCGCCGAGCTGGCGTTCTTCCTCCTGATCGAGGCGGGTGAGCCGCTCCTGGAGGTCGGACACATCCTTGCGGCGCGATTCCACCTCCTGGGCCGAGCTGCGCAGTTCGTTCTGCAGATTGTCGACCTGATTGGCGTTGATGGCGCGGGTTTTTTCGAGTTCGAACACGGCGCGTTCGAGCGACTGCTGCTCGCTGACCACGGCGTCGAGTTCGGACTTGAGGCTGCCGTGGTTTTCGCGGATGGAGGTGAGTTCCGACTCGGCGGCATTCAGTTGGTCTTCGAACTGCTGTTCGAGGCGCTTGTCTTCCTGCAATTGTTCGCGGTAGTGCTCGACCTCCTGCTGCAGGCGGCCGAGTTGCGATTGAGCATCCGATTGCTGGTGCTGCAACTTGATCTTGTTCTGCTCGTTGAACTGTCCTTCCTGTTCGAGCATCTTGCGGTCGTTCTCGAGGCTGCGGATGTCGCCCACGATGCGGTTGAGTTCGCGCTGCCGCTCCGTGAGGGTCTTTTCCTTGTCGAGATTGGCCTTCTTCTCCGCTTCCAGTTGCGATTCGAGTTGGTGGGTCTGCACTTCGATCGAGCGGTAGCGATCTTCTTCGGCGGTGAGCTGTTGCTGCACCGTTTTCTGTTTTTCCTTGAGGTCGTGGATCTTGATCACCCCCAGTTCGATGCTGAGCTCCTTGTAGCGCTCTTTGAGCTCGAAGTATTTCTTGGTGCGTTTGGCCTGTTTCTCCAGCGTCGCCAGGTTGCCCTCGATCTCGTGGAGGAGGTCTTCGACCCGTTCCAGGTCGTCGGTCGTGCTCTTGAGCTTGTTGAGCGTTTCGCGTTTGCGGATCTTGTATTTCGACACGCCGGCGGCCTGTTCGAACATGCGGCGGCGAGCGTTCTCCTTATCGGCGAGGATGTCGTCGACCATGCCCAGGGCGATGATGGCGTAAGAGTTGGAGCCGATGCCCGTGTCGAGGAAGAGCGAGGTGATGTCCTTGAGCCGGCAGGTGACGTTGTTCAGGCGGTACTCGCTTTCGCCGCTGCGATACAGGATGCGGGTGATGGTGATGGTGTGGTAGTCGGTCGGCAGCAGGTTCTTGGTATTCTCGAAGGTGAGCGATACCGAGGCCATACCGGAGGCTTTGCGCTTCTTAGTGCCGTTGAAGATGACGCTGGACATCTGGTCGAGGCGAAGCTCCCTGCTCTTCTGTTCTCCCAGCACCCAGCGGATCGCATCCACGATGTTCGACTTCCCCGAGCCGTTCGGGCCCACGATGCCGATCACGTCCTTGTCGAAGTGCACGACCGTTTCGTTGGCAAAGCTCTTGAAGCCCTTTATTTCCAGCGTTTTTAATCTCATGGCCGATAAAAATAAGCAAAAGTTGACTTATCGCTAGAAGGCGACGGGAGTTTCTTGTTGCCGTTCCGGTAGTGGTCTGATAGTCAAATATTTCCAGAATAGGTCCTCAATCCGGGTCGATGCGGAAGACCTTCCGCTTGACCATCCTGCGGCTGTGGCGATCGAGGTATTTTTGGAGGAGCGAGCGCCGTTTTTCCGTCCATTCGGACAGGGGCCGGAAGAAGCCCTTTTTGCGCCGCCGTTGCCGGAAGGCCTCGTACAGCGTCACGGCGCAGGCTACGGAGATGTTGAGGCTTTGCGACATTCCCACCTGTGGGATGATGAAATCGCCGTCGGTGCGCCGGCGCACCTCCTCGCTGACCCCGTCGTGTTCGTTGCCGAACACCAGGGCCACCGAGCCGCTCAGCTGGAGATCGAAGAGTTCGGTAGCCTCGTCGGAAAGATGGGTGGAATAGATGCGGTCGTACCTGGAGCGCAGGTGTTCGAAGCAGGGGGCTATTTCCGTATAAAAATTGACATCGACCCACTTTTGCGCCCCTCCGGCGGCCCGGCGGCCGAGTTCGAGGTGGTCGCGGTCGAGCTGCGGTTCGGTGTACAGCACGAATACTTCGGAGATGCCCACCGAATCGCAACTGCGCAGCACGGCCCCGATATTGTGCGGATCGTGCACATTTTCGAGCACGACCGTCAGATCGAACTGCCGGCGTCCGACGACCTCTTCGAACCTTTGGCGGCGACGGGCTTGCATGTCGGCCTAGTCGGCTGGTTGGAAGTAGTAGTCCTGAAACTTCAGGATGTGCACGAAGTCGTTTTCGTAGCGGTCGAACCTGCGGAAGTCTTCCGGGATCCGGCCGGTCGGGTCCGGTTTGGTGACCTTTCGGAAGCGGTAGTTGGTGTACAGCGTCTTGCCCTCTTCCGTATCGAGCCGGTTTAGAAAGTTCGGTCCGTAAGTGGCCAGCATTCTACCGAAGTAACGCGTGACCCCATAGCCGATGTAGGCGGCTTCTTCCGGCAATGCGCCATATTCGGAATAGAACCGCTGGCGGAAGTCGCGGATCTCCGGTTCGTAGTCGTCGACGTAGAAGAAGCTGCTGACGTGCACGTGCAGGTCTTCGAACAGGTCGAAGTTGACGATCTCGCCATAGTCCATCCAGGCCGGCAGCCCGTA
>JAGQXA010000717.1 GCA_020436865.1 Saprospiraceae bacterium
CATTGGCGCGCAGCAGATAGAAGAAGTCGAGGAACATGCGGTCAAGTTAAGAAACTTCTGCTTCCCGTACCAGTTGGAGTACCTCCCCGGCACAACCCCAGGCCAGAGTAAAGCCGCTACCGCCATGTCCGTAGTGATGGATGAGGCGAGTGCCGGGTACGCGTTCCAAACGCACCGTGCTGCGGGCCGGACGCAAACCGGCAAGTGTGCCGATCACCGGCAGGTCGTCCAGGGCCGGTACCAGGCGCCGGGCGCGTTCCAGAATGCCGTCGATGGTACCCCGGTCGGTTTCGGTCGACCATTCGTTAGGCTCGGCAGTGCCTCCGGCAATGATGGCATCCTGCCGGGAAAAGACGTAGGTAGGGGCTGAAAGGTCTCGCTCGTCGACCAGGAAGGGAAGCCCTTCCCGACGCACCAGCTTGACCAACTGCCCGCGTATCGGGTACAATTCCTCGTCATGGCAGAGCGCTCTGGCGCCCAGGCCGGTACAATTTACGACCCAGCCTTTTTCCAAAGGGAAGTCTGCCTCTTGCTCCAGGGTCTGCAGCCGAACAAGGCCTTCATTTTCGCGGAAGCGATCGAAAAGATACCGGAGATAGACCGGCGTATCGATCATGGGCGCCTGTACCTGCCAACCGTGTCTGCAGTTCGAAGGAAGGCGATCGGCTGGAAGCGCTTCTATCGCGCCTGCCGGAAGAAGGCCGGCCCAGGGCGGAAGCCGATCTTCGGCCGGGAATAGCTGCAGTTCGACCATAGCACAACCGGGGACTCCCGCCCCGGCCATCGCCTGTAGGCGGAAATAAGTCGTTGCGCTCCAACGCGCGACCTTTTCCACCGGCCGGGCCAGGAAGGGTAGCCAAACGGCTCCCGCCACAGCGGAAGTAGTTTGCTGCGGGAGCGCTTTGGTGAGGATCTCCACTTCGTAGCCTGCCTCTTGCAACACGATGGCGGTCGTCAGGCCGATCACTCCGGCGCCGACGACCGTCACCCGTGGGTTTCCTTGCAGCCGCATGCCTAGTCGATCACGAGCCGGTGGATTTCCCGGCCGCTTTCTGAACGGAGTTCCAGGAAATAGCAGCCCGGAGCCAGATCGCTCAGGTCGAGTTCCAAGGAAGCGGACGGCTGGAGCGATTGCCGGTCTTGCAAGCGGCCCAGGGCATCGAAGATCTGCAGTTCGACCTCCTCTTTTTGGAAGCCGCTGCGACTTAATTGCACGAGGCCGGAGCTCGGGTTCGGAGCGATCTGCCACTGTGCCCGGCCGGCCAGGATCTCTTCATTGGCCGACACCTGTAGGATCTGTTGGTATAGACCGAAGATAAAGAAGGTAGTATTGATCGCCGGTTCGACGCAATCGACATGGCCGAAATTCGGATTCAGGTCGACGGCCAGCACCGAAGTGGATCCGTTGGAGATCATCTGATCTTTTGCCACCAGCGCATTTTCATACGACACCTGTTCGTCGGCCTGGCAGTAGAAAAGGCGGGTCGGGGCGGTGGGGGTCCAGTCGTACACGTCGTTATCGGCTAATGCCAGGCTGGCCGGATGCTGCGGCTCGTTGAAAAGGGCGTTCAGGATGCTGTCTTGCAGCAGATACTTCGGGTAGGAGCCGCCATGGTCCTGCGTCAATTGGTCGATCAGTTGGCCGTTCAGTTCCCACAGGTCGATCATGCCGGCCTGGTATTCCTGGATGGCGGGCAAGTAATTCGGATGGAAGAACTCTTCGATATTGTCGTAAATGCCGTAGGCCTGTTGGTATCCCAGGGCGATGTAAACCATATAGGAGGGGGTGAAGTATTCGTCGTCGCCCAGGGTGAAGTCGCGCATGACCTCCGATACGGAATAGGGACCGGAGAGGTGGGCCGCGGCGGCGACCGGAAATTCGTCGACATAATTGGCCTCCAGCTCGCGGTGTAGCGCCATGGAGGCGTGTCCACCCTGCGAATAGCCGGTCACGAAGACCTGTCCGTCATTGAAGGCCCGGTCTTCGGCGCTCAAAAAGTCCTGTACGGCATAGAGCATATCGATCGCGGCCCAGGCCTCCGATGCCGCATGGACATAGGGATGCACGACCGGAGAAATGCCGAGGCCCAGGTAGTCGGGCGCCAGGGCAAAGTAGCCGAGCCCCGCAGCGGCTTGGGCGATACCCGCTTCCGCGGAAAGGAAAGAAGGTACGTCGTCTTTCGATCCGGCGGTGCCGTGTTGGTAGACCAGGAAGGGGAAGGCCAGGGCGGCGCCGGGGTCTTGCGGGGCGGCGAGCAGGCCCGAGACCATTTGATCGCTACCGTCCAGGCCGCTGGTCGTATACTTGATCTGGTAGTAGTCGACCCCGTACTGCATGATAGACCCGAACTGGGCCACCATCTGGTCTTTGGTCAGAGATCCCAAGGGAACGGCCTCGATGAGTTCCTGAGCACGAAGGGCAGCGCTGTTCAGCGCCAGAAAGAAGAGCAGGAGAAGTGTAGATCTTTGCATGGGTAAGACGTTTTTTCGCAAGATAACAAACCTGCCCGCATATCCACCAGTATCCAGAATCCAGTATACAGAATCCAAATGTCATCTTCCCGTCGGATTTGCCCCTTTGGAAAAAACTATTCGTAATTTTACGTAACCCAAACGGTGTTCTGCCGTTATGTTGCAAAAAACAGGCGATATGGACAATGGATCCATCGACAAGGTACTGGACGAGATCGAGCGGAAAGCCGGCATGGAATTCGAATTCCTGCTTTCTACCGGCGCCGAGTTCTATTCGACGGCCGAACTGTTGGAGTTGCGCGGCCGTTGCAAGGAGCAACAGTTGATCTTTGCGCAATTGCACCGGGTGAATCTCTTGCTCGGCGCTAGTTCGCCCGTCTGGGTAGCCGTCGGCTTCGTTTGCGGGATGCTGGGCTGGCAGACGGCCGCAACCATTAGCCTGTTCCTTTTTCCCTTTATGTTCTTGTTATTCGTCGGGGGCTCCCTGTTCCTGCACGTGCGATTCAAGGGCAAGGCCTATTTGCAGGAGGTAGGGCGCATTATCGAATGCGAACTCGCCTGGCGCCAGGACGAATTGGCCAGAAAAAAGATGTGAAAAGCCGGCCAGGCCCAGGGATCTCCTAGGACCTCTGGACCCATTCTACCCTTTTACTGCTTCCGTAAAGAACTTCCCCAGCGGCCGGGACGCGAGATAGTACTCGACTACCCGTTCGGCCAGATCGTCTTGGAGGATGAACTCGGCCGGCCATTCCACGAAATAGTAGAACGACTTATTGAAGAGCAGCGGCTGCCGTTCCGCCGCCTCGGTCCATTCGGCGGCCAACCGCTTATTCTTCTCGCCCTGGATCGCTCCGAATTTTTCTACGAAGACCGGATCGGAGATCAGGCCGGCAAACCGGTCGGGCTGGGCTGCGATGGCCGAGCGAATGCGGTAGAGTTGGTCTTTGTCGGGCTGATACACACCGCTATAGAGCCGGGCGTGTTCGGGACCGAACTGCAGATAGACGCCGGGCAGGTGCATGCCCTTGCGCCCTCCCGGAGCGATCAGGGCGGCGGCGTGCGTTTTATAGGGCGACTTATCGGCACTGAAACGCACGTCGCGATGGATGCGGAAGATGGCCTCGTTCGGGCTGCAGAGCAAGGTCGGATCGATCGCGCTGATCCGGTCGATCAGCAGGGCGATCAGTTCGTTAAAGGGCCGCTTAACGGAAGATTCATAGCGCTTTTTCTGCGCTTTAAACCAATCGCGATCGTTATTGGCCGCCAGCTCGCGGAAAAATTGAAGGAAATCAGGCTGTAGAGAACTCATCGGTCTGGAGTTGAAGGAGTAAGTAATGGTGGTTCAGGCAAAAGCGGCATGCCGGGGCGGACCCGGTATGCCGGCAAAAGGGTGAATTTCTCACAATAGCGGTAGGTCAGGAGGAAGAATACAGGCCGATCCGGTTGCCCTCCGAGTCGATGAAGAACGCCACATGCCCGTGTTGTCCGGGCAGGGCTGTTTTGGGCAGCAGATCATTGGCATAGTATTTTTCATAGGGCATATTTAGGACTTGAACCAAAACGGGATGGCCCAACAAATATAAAACAAAACTTTTTGTTTGTCAAATTTGATTTTTTAAAACTTTTCTTTTTGCTGGTCAGCAAATATCGGAGCGGCCGGAGAAAAAAGAGTTATGGAATGTGCCCGACTTTTCCCTCTTTCCTGATAGGTGGCCGACGAACAAATGGCAGGCTTCACACTTAGAATACTCAAGCGAGAGGTGGTCTGGGAATTTTCCGAACCGCTTCCGACATTCTGATGGCGATGCCGGCAAATACAGATGAAGTTGCAGGCAGCGTTTTTCCGGCTCCGAGTATCCTTATGCAAACACCATTGGTCAAACCATTTCTGCGGCTTCTTTTTTTGGCACTTTAACACAAAATATTCGAGAACTTTACCTAACAATCTGTATAATTGTGCGTTAATTGGGCCAACATTTCCACAATCCGCTTTTGGAAGACCGGTATTATTCAAAATAGCTGTTATGAAAAGAATTAGACTCGTACTTTCTTCTTGTCTGTTGGTGCTTGGTGCTCTGTCACTTCAGGCGCAGGACATCCACTTCTCGCAGTTCTACCTCTCGCCGCTCAACCTCAATCCGGCCATGACCGGCGTGATGAACTGTAACAGCCGTTTGGTGGCCAACTACCGCAATCAGTGGGCCAGCGTGTTGAAATCCAATGCGTACAATACCTACTCGGTTTCCTACGATCAGCGGATCCCGGTTGGAAGGTACGACTACTTCGGTGTGGGCGGCACTTTTTGGGGCGACCGCGCCGGCGAAGCCGAGTTCGAAACCCTGACTGGCAAGCTCTCGGTTTCCTACAGCAAGAAAATGGGCGGCTACCGCAGTAAGGCGCACTACCTGGTCTTCGGCGCCGAAGGCGGATTTGCGCAACGCAGTCTCGATTTCCTCAAACTGCGCTGGCCCAATCAGCACGATGGTCAGGGTGGCTTCGATCCGAATATCGACTCGGGCGAAACCGACCTGATGGACAACTTCACCTTCGTCGACATGGCCGCCGGCCTGTTGTGGTTCTCCGTCTTCGACGAAAACAACAACCTCTACATCGGCGGGTCTTTCCACCACCTGAATCGCGCCAACCAGTCGTTCATGACCGACGAGGTCGACGATCTGTACAGCCGCGTGACGGTGCATGCCGGGGGTGAATTCCTCATGAGCAGCCGCGTAGGTCTCGTGCCGGGCGTGATCGCCATGTGGCAAGGGCCTTCCTTCCAGGTCAATTCCGGCGCCAGCCTGAAATTCCTTCTGGGCGACAGCCGCAACTACCAGGCCTTCCAACTCGGTACCTGGGTGCGGGTGTCTAACAAGATCGACTCGGGCGTACTGGTCGACGCCGCTATCCTCTCGACCCGTTTCGACTACAACAACTTCAGCCTGGGCTTCAGCTACGACGTCAACGTGTCCGACCTGACCCCGGCCAGTAATAACAACGGCGCGTTCGAATTCGCACTGGTCTACAAGATCTGCGGACCGGAACGGCGCAACGTCTACTGCCCGCGATTCTAACCTTAACACTTACGGGCCGAACAAAATACCCTGTTAGACACATCCTTGTTTAACAGGGTATTTTTGTGCGACCAAAGATACCCCGCTCCTGCCGTCTCCACACATCTGTGCGGCAATCGCAATGCAGCCGTCCAACTTCCTTTTGCAAGCCTGCAATGGAACCAAGCTGGACAAAAAGCATTATCTTGCGGCCTCGTCGATCCGGCTTCGGAAAATGCTCCGCAGGAAGAAGAGGATCCACGTTCACCGAAAAGGGTGAGGTTTGTTAGGAGATTACGATGCAGAATTGCTAAATTCAACCGATAAAAACATTCAGGCATGTTTGGAAATAACAAAACTAAGGAAACCGGAAAGGGTAGTAGTTCGACCACTTCCTTTTCGTCCTCCCACTCCTTTAACAGCCTGGTACAAGGAACCCTCATTGAAGGCGACGTCCATTCCAAAAACGATTTCAGGGTAGATGGTACCATCAAAGGAAGTTTGAAGTGTGAAGCAAAAGTGGTCATCGGCCCCACGGGCGCGGTGGAAGGACAGATCCACTGCGATAATGCCGTGGTCGAAGGCCGTTTTGAAGGCGGCCTTCACGTGAGCGGCCTGCTGACGATCAAAGAAAAAGCCCGCGTGAACGGCGAGGTGCGCTACGGTAAGCTCGTCGTGCAGCCCGGCGCCGTGTTGATCGGCGACGTACGGCTGGGCGGGCAAAAGACCAACCCGGTAAAATCGAATCCCCTTGTCGAAAAAGAAGAAAAAGGAGCCGACAAAAAACCCATCGCCGGAAACTCCCCCGTCCAAAAGGAGTCAGCGGGTTAACGAGGCGCTCAAGTATTCGGGAATGGCCTTTCAACTGGCCGTTTCCATCCTGATAGGGGTGCTCGCCGGAAAGAAGCTCGACGCCTATTTTCAAACCGAGCACCCCTATTTCACTGCCTTGTTGTCCATCCTGGCCCTCTTTGCCGGCCTGTACCTTTCGTTGAAAGACCTGTTGTTCCCCAAGAAATAAGTAGCCCGGTTCTGCCGGAACCTGCCCCACCATGCCCTACCGCACTTTCCTTTGGCAGCTAACCCTGATCACCGCGGCCACGGCCTTGTTGCTGTCGGCGATGCATGGCCTTCCAGAGTTTTATGAAAACAGATTGCTTTCCTGGCTCAGCCTGGCCTTTTTCCTGGTGCTGAGCTTTCTGATGTTTGCCCTTGGGCGACGCACCGCCGCCGCCGCCAACAAGAGCGCTTTCATCGGTACGGTGATGGCGTTCGTGTTCGGCAAGATGCTGTTGTCCATTTTGCTGATCGCCCTGTATAGCCAGGAATTCCGGCCGGAGTCCAGGTATTTTGTCGTGCCCTTTTTCCTGGTTTACCTGGTTTACACTATTTTTGAAACCTACTTTTTGATGAAACTCGGCCGGCAAAAACCTTCCTGACATGAGTGAACAACCCTACCTGGCTACGGTCAACGGTCAACTCGACTTTTCCCTGACCCCCGACGATGCCCGCACGCTCGACCTGACGCGCGATGCCGCGGGGCACTACCACCTGCTGTGGGAAGGCCGCTCTTACCGCGCCGAAGTCTTGCAGGTCGACCCCGTCGCCAAGAGCTTTACCCTGCGTATCAACGGCAATCCTTATACGGTCGAACTTGCCGACCGCTACGACCAGCTAATCAGCCGGCTCGGACTGGAACTGGAAGTGCACGTCAAGATCAGTGAGATCAAAGCGCCGATGCCCGGCCTAGTGCTCGATATTCAGGTCGAGGAGGGGCAGGAGATCCTGCTCGGCGACCCCGTACTCATCCTGGAAGCGATGAAGATGGAAAATGTGCTGCAATCGCCCGGCGAGGGTCGGGTAGGGGAGGTGCTGGTTAAAAAAGGGCAGGCGGTAGACAAGGGGCAGGTGCTGGTGCGCATGGCCTGAGTCGCTCAGAAATCGCAGCGGTGGCCGAATTTCTTCAACCACTTTTCCTGTTCTTCGTAGTCGGGCATGGCTGCCGCTACCAGGTCCCAGAACCGCCGGGAGTGGTTCATCTCGACCAGATGCGCCAATTCGTGAATGATGACGTAGTCGATCACCTTTGGCGGGGCGAACAGCAGCCGGGTCGACAGATTGATGTTCCGCTTTGCCGAGCAGCTTCCCCAATTCGTTACGTTGTACTTGAGCTGGACGCCCTCCACGGGCTGCCGGAAATGTTGCCGGTTGAGCTGATGCACCCGGGCCGTGATCTCGGGATGAAAATCCTGAGCTACGACCCGGCTGAGTAAGTGCCGTACTGCCTTGGCCAGTTTATGCCGGTTCGTCTCTGCCTGGCTCAGGCGCAGTTCGATCTCTCCTTCCCGCAATTTGGCAGCGTGCGTGCTGCGGTCGAAAAAACCGATCCGGAGCCGGTAGCTCCGGTCGCCCACCTGCAACCGATCGCCGTCTTCGAACATCGGCCGGATGAAGCGCTGCTTCAGATCTGGACGCCGGGCGAATTCGCCGATCGTCCAGCGCCGCAAGGCGGCTACCTGATCCCGGCATTGTGACTGGGTCAACAAGGTCGGAAGGCGCAGATGCACGGCCGTCTTGCCGATCGAGTAACGAATGCTGCGCCGCCACTCGCGGTAGATCTTCACCGGCACCTGATGCCCTTCGATCTCGATATGGGTGAGTTCGGATTTACTGGACATTCGATCGGGGGTTTAGGTCCAAGGACCCCTGGACCCAGGGATCCTTGGACCCTTTGGGTCAGGCGTGCTGATGGGCAAATGCTTCCATAACCTCGGCGAGCACCCGCACGCTTTCGAGCGGCATGGCGTTGTAGATCGAGGCCCGGAATCCGCCTACCGAGCGGTGTCCTTTGACGCCTACGCAGCCGGCCTCCTGGCAGGTCTTCAGGAAGGTCTTCTCGCGTTCCGGGTCGGTGGCGACGAAGGTGACGTTCATCCAGGAGCGGTCGGCCGTCTCGGCGACGCCGCGGAAAAGGGGGTTGACGTCGATCTGGCGGTACAGCAGTTCCGCTTTCTGGCGGTTGCGTTCCTCGAGCGCGCTTAGCCCACCCTGCTCGAGGATCCACTCGAGCGTGAGCATACACACGTAGATCGGGAAAACCGGAGGGGTGTTGTAGCAGGAATTCTGGTCTATGTGGTTGCGGTAGTCGAGCATCGAGGGCAACTGGCGGTTGACCCGTCCGAGCAATTCCTTGCGCACGATGACCAGGGTGGTTCCGGCCGGACCCAGATTCTTCTGCGCGCCGGCGTAGATGAGGTCGAACCGGCTGAGGTCGATCGGCCGGCTGAAGATGTCGGACGACATGTCGCAGACCACCGGGATGGGCGACTCCGGCCACTCGTGGAACTGGGTGCCGAAGATGGTGTTGTTGCTGGTCAGGTGGAGGTAGGTTCCGTCCGAAGGCACCTCATAACCTTTGGGGATGTAGGAGTAGTTGCGGTCTTTCGAAGATGCCAGCACCTCGACCTGCCCGAAGAGCCTGGCTTCTTTGATGGCTTTCGACGACCAACTGCCGGTGTCGACGTAGTAGGCCTTGCCGCTTTCGTCGAGCAGGTTCATGGCCGTCATGAAGAACTGTGAGCTGGCGCCTCCGCTGAGAAAGAGCACCGCGTAGTCGTCGGGCAGGTCGAGGATCTGGCGGGTCAGCGCTTCGGCGCGCTCGATGATCGCCGTGAAATCGGCGCCGCGATGCGAGACCTCCAGAATAGACAAACCGCTGCCGTTGAGGTCGATCACGGATGCCGCAGCCTTCTCCAGAACGCTGTCGGGGAGGATGGCCGGGCCGGCATTGAAATTGTGCTTTTTCATGTCAAGTGATTGTAGCCGATAGATCGGCTTTCGCGATGATAAGGAATGGACCGGTCCGCCGGGACCGGCAGCACAAAAATAGGTTATTTGGCGCTTAATCGCGCAGGCCGTCTTCCGGAAAAGCGCAGCAAGTCAGCAGGGACAAGGGTTTGCAGACTGCGGCCTAAAAATTTATGGATTTTTTTTCAGAAAGTGTTGCACAATCGATCGCCCCTACATACCTTTGCGTCCGCTTTGAACGAAAAGCGTGGTGCAAGTCACCGAAAAGGTGTGGAAATCGTGGTGGAAAAAGTGTTCAAAACTTTTTTGGCAATTC
>JAGQXA010000718.1 GCA_020436865.1 Saprospiraceae bacterium
CCATGTATTGCCCGTGGTGGTAGTGGCCTGAAGGGATAATGGTGCCCACATAGCCCGTCTTGACCGCATGAATGCCCAGGTCTTGGTAGAGTTGGAAGGCCGTATCCATCTGCTGTTCGTAGGTGCTTACGGCGCCGGCGGTCTCGTGGTGGCCGATCAGGCTTACGCCCCGTTCGCGCCCATACTCTACGACGCCGGCCAGGTCGAAGTCGGCATAAGGCGTGACGAAGTCGAAGATTCCTTCGCGCTGACCTTCCCGCCATTTTTCCCAGCCGTTGTTCCAGCCTTCAACCAGGAAGGCGGGAATGCCATTGGCGGCAGCGAAATCGATATAGCGTTTGGCATTCTCCGTCGTGGCGCCGTGCTTGCCGCTGGCAAGGTCCCAGGCCGCTTTTTCCAGGTGCATTTCCCACCAGATGCCGATGTACTTCGTGGGTTTGATCCAGGCGGTATTTTCCAGCTTATTGGGTTCGTTGAGATTGACGATGAGGTGCGACTCGATCAGGTCGCCCGCCCGCTCGGCGATCTGGACGGTGCGCCAGGGCGTGTGAAAGGGCGTACGGGTCGTAACCTTCGAGCCGTCGGCGGCGCCGACCAGTTCGCTGACCCACTTGAGGTTTTCCTTGTCGACCTTCAGGGTCATGCCGGCGTAATCGTAAAGGGCGGCCTCATGGAACGCCAGGTAGAGGCCGCTGTCGGTCTTCATGGTGACCGGCGTGTTAACCGCATTCTCCGGGATGTAGGTCTGCGCGATCGGCTGGTTGCGCAGGGCCAGCGCGTCGATCTCCGAAAAGCGGGTCGTTTGGTAGAGGTGCTCGTAGATGTCCCAATCGCCCGGCTGCCACCAGCAGAGGTGATCGCCGGTCAGGGCGAACTCGGTGTTTTCGTCCATGATCACGACCTCCTGTAAACCCTCCTGTTCAGGGAAGAGGTAGCGGAAACCGAAACCGTCGTCGTACACCCGGAATTCCACTTCGAATTTCCGGCCGGGCGCCCCCGTCTCTTCCAGCTCGACGAGCAGGGAATGGTATTGGTTTAGAATCTCGCTGTCTTCGCCCCAAACCGGCCGCCAGGTCTCGGAAAAGGAACCAGTGTTCGAAGCGGTCACCTGCAGGCCGGCGCCGAGCGGCGGCTGGTCTTTGAGGTCGAAGCCGAGAAAAGAGGTGTCGAGCACGACCTGATCGCCGCGCTCGACCCGGTAGGCGGCCCGGCCGCCTTCGTCGAGCAGGAAGGTGATGGCGAGTTGGCCGTCGGGAGATGCGACGGTTAGAATGGGATCGGCGGGATTCGGCCCGCAGGCCAGGAGCGAGGTCAGCGCGAGCGCTGTAACAAGAATTCTCATATCGATGGCATTTTTCGTTTTCCGAATGTACGAAGATGCAAGGAGAATGTGGGCAAGATCCAGCCTTCCTTGATCCGATTCCGGCACACATTCGTATGATTTTTGCGGTCCTTTGCCGGGCATGGCATAAATTCGACGGCATTAACCAAACCTCCGTTTATCATGAGAAGATCTGTTCCTTATTCCCTCGGCTTGTTGGCATCCTTTTTTCTGCTCCTGATCCCTGCTTTGGGGCGAGCGCAGAGCTCTTTGCCCAAAGAACTGAAAGGGCTCGACGAATTTGTCGAAATGAGAATGGAGGAGTGGAACGTGCCGGGTATAGCCATTGCCGTGGTTCGCGACAGCCAGGTCGTGCTGACCAAAGGTTATGGCTGGGCCAATGTCGAGGAGAAACAGCGCGTCGACGCCGGCACGCTCTTTGCCATCGGCTCTTCCTCGAAGGCCTTTACAGCAACGGGGGTCATGCAACTCGTCGACGAGGATAAGGTCGACCTCGACGAGCCGGTGATCACCTATGTGCCCGACTTCAAACTGTACAACGATGAACTGACCAAGAACCTGACGGTGCGCGACCTGCTCTGTCACCGGTCGGGCTTGCCGCGGCACGATGTAGCCTGGTACGGCTCCGGATCGACGCGGGAGGAACTGATCGCCAAGATGGCCTATCTGGAGCCCAACGCCC
>JAGQXA010000719.1 GCA_020436865.1 Saprospiraceae bacterium
ACCCTCACTTCGGTCGGCGACCTGTCGGCCTGTCCCGGCGCGGTATCGGGCGAAGTGGTCGTTACTGCCGGCGAATTGGCCACCGACCTGCTGGTAAACTCCATCAGTTGCAACGGTTCTGCCGACGGCAGTATTCTCGTGAGCGTGACCGGCGGCACAGAGCCCTATTCGTTCGAATGGGAAAGCGGCGAGACGACCGACCTGCTCGAAGACCTGGGCCCGGGCACATACATCGTGTCCATCACCGATCAAAGCGGCTGCTCGGCCGTCGACACCGTGCTTCTGACCGAACCGGCGGCATTGACCCTCGATTTTTCGATCGACAGCATCCTGTGTTTTGGCGACGCCACGGGAGGCATCTCGGCGTTCGTAGATGGCGGCACGCCGCCCTATACCTATCTGTGGAACACCGGCGACGACGAAGCGATATTGACCGACCTGCCGGCCGGCGCGTACGATCTGGTCGTCACCGATTCGCTCGGTTGCACCGTCGAAGGAACGGTTACCCTATCGCAACCCGATGAATTGACAGTGGCTGTAGATGCCAGTCCGGCCAGCTGCTCCGGCGGCGCCGACGGCAGCGCAGTCGCCACCATTTCCGGCGGAGTCGAACCTTACGCGATCGAATGGAGCATGGGCGGCACGAGCGGAACCGAACTCGACGACCTGGCTGCCGGCGATTACATGCTCACCGCGACCGACGCCAACGGCTGCAAGGCCGAAACGACCTTTTCGGTGGGAGAACCCGATCCGCTGGAGGCAAGCGCCACGATCGAAGCCGTACCCTGTGGCGCCGATGAAACCGGCGAGATCAACCTGTCGGTATCGGGCGGCGCCGAGCCGTACGAAATTAGCTGGGATACGGGCGATATGGGCGCCGTGCTGAGCGGCATCCCGGCCGGCGTCTACGAATACACGGTGACCGACGCCAATGACTGCGTCCTTCTGGGAAGCATTGAACTTGAATCGAACATCGCTCCCGATCTGGCGGCGGAGCTGTTGTCGAACTCCTGCTTCGACGGCGCTACCGGCAGCGCACAAGTGCTGATCAGCGGCGGCGAACCGCCCTATGAGATCGAGTGGTCGACCGGCGCTACTACGGAAATCGCCGACGGCCTGGCGGCAGGCGACTATTCCGCGACCGTCGTCGACGCCAATGGTTGCACGGCCGTGGCGGTAGTGACGGTGGGCGAAGAGCCGCCGCTCGAGTGCGTAGCGGTGGTGGTCAACCCGATCAGCAGCTATAACGGCTCCGACGGTGTGGTGTCGGCCGAGATCACCTCCGGCGAGGGCCCCTTTGCTTTCCTATGGAGCACGGGAGACAATGATCAGGAAGTGAGCGGCCTGCCTGCGGGCGCCTACGACGTGACGGTGACCGACGGCAACGGCTGCGAATCGTTCTGCTCGGTGACCCTCGACAACCCCTCGCAGATCGGCGACCGGGTATGGGAAGACAAGAACGAGAACGGACAGCAGGATCCAGGCGAAACGGGCTTAGGGAATATATTGGTGACCCTGGTTGGCCTCGATGCCGCAGGCAACCCGATGTTGTTGACGACCACTACGGCTGTCGACGGCTCCTACCTGTTCGACGGCTTGCCTGCCGCGACCTTTACGCTGACCTTCGGCGATCTTCCGCTCGACTACGTCTTCTCACCGGCCAATGTCGGCAACGACGCCACCGACAGCGATGTGATCTCTACCGATGGATCGACCGGCTCCATTTCGATCGGCCTGAACGAAAGCAGGCTGACGATCGACGCAGGCCTCTTCAATGCTTGCGACAATATCACTTTCCCCGGCACCATTGCCGGTGACGAATACCTATGCGGGCCGGGCAACGACCCCGGTCCGATCGTCGAGGTGCTACCGGCCAGCGGAGGCTCGGGCCCGATCGAATACATGTGGATGATGAGCACCCAGGGTGGGCCGTTCAATGCCAATACCTGGACGCCCATCCCCAATAGCAATACGCCGAACTACAACCCGGGCCCCATTGCCGTGACCACCTACTATGCCCGTTGCGTGCGACGCGACGGCTGTACGCTTTTCCTCGAAGGAAACATCGTGGTGAAGGAGGTCGGCAGCGAAGCCGTGGCCGTCATCAACGGTCCGGCGACCATTTGCGTGGACGACATCGTCACCTTTTCGGCCGATGATTCGGGCGCCGGCGCCACCTACAACTGGAATTTTGGTCAAAATGCCAGTCCGCCGACCGCTAGCACGCAGTCGGTCGACGTGAGCTGGAGCCTCTACGGAGTGCAGACGATCACCCTCTCGGCCACGAACAACGGTTGTACGTCGACGGCCTCCATGCAGGTTTACGTAACCAATTCGCCCAACTGGTGCGACCAGAACCTGCAGGGCAGCGATCGTTCGTCGACGAAGGAGGCACTCGGGCAGGTTCGCCTGTTTCCGAACCCCACCGCCGATCTGCTGAACGTGCAATTGCCGCCCGACCTGGAAGGGCCGGTCCGACTGGAGCTTTTCAGCACGACCGGGCAGCGCCTGCAGACGTACTTCCTGGAGGGGCCGGCAACCGAAACGCTCGACCTGTCGACCCTGCAACCGGGGCTGTATCTGCTGAACTGTACCTTTGCCAATGCGGAGCCGCAGATGCTCCGGGTGATGAAGCAGGGTGAGTAGAAAGTAGAAAGATCAAAGATGAAAGAGGGCCCAAGGATTTCTGGTTTCAGGGATCCTTGGGCCTCAAATCCAGGCAAACATGAGGTATTTCGCGATCGCAATGATGATGTGGGGGGCTTTGACTACCGCCCAAGCCCAATACCTCTTCCTGGAGACCCAACCCGGCATCAGCGCCATTGAAGAGACGACCTATCGCGAAAAAGGCGATAGCCTGGTGGCAGTTACCCGGATCGAGTCGGAGTACGACAGCCTGGGGCGGTTGCAGAAGCGGCAGACCAACCTGAACACGACTCAATGGTTCACCTATTCCGGCGATACCGTTCTTCAGGAAAACCAGCTCGGCGCCTACGGCCACTACCGGCTGCAAGTTCGAGCGGAGCGAAACGGGAACCGCACCATCTTTTACGCCCGCATCCTCCCGGCGGAGACCGGAGAGGAGCCGGTGATCGTGCGGGAAGTTCCAGGCGAATTGTATGCCCCCTCCGAGCCGCCGGTCTCGGAGGCCGCGATGCAGGAAATATTGCGAGAGTTCCCCCCGGAGATGGAAGGCCCTGCCGGACTGCTGCAGATCCAGGTGCGCCAAAGCTATCCGGAGCGGGAGGACCTGGTACGACGAGTCGCCACCTACGAGCCTTCGGGTGAAACGACCTACCATCTGCGGATGCTGAGGGAGTTGACCCCGGTAGAAGGAGAGCAGTATCTGGAACAGCGCTATGACTACTCCGCAGATTCCGGCGGACTGATCCCAGGAGGGCGGAATCTGTTGGATCGCCACGAGTTCCCCTTTCAGGTTCTGCCGCTTGCAGGGGAAGAGCCATTGTCGCTCAAC
>JAGQXA010000720.1 GCA_020436865.1 Saprospiraceae bacterium
ATCTGCGTGAGGCCTACGGCGCCCACGCCCACGATCTTGCCGAGCATCAGCTGGAAGGGGCGCACGGAAGAGATCATCACTTCCACGATGCGGTTAGTCTTCTCTTCCATCACGCTGCGCATGACCATCATGCCATAGATGAACACCGTCATATACATGATGATGCCCATGGCCCCGCCGATGATGGCGCCGACCGCGCTTGCCACCTTGCTGGAATCTGCTTGTGAATCGTCGAGCGGTTCGGGGTCGAGGTCGACGCGCGTGTCGAGGGCTTCCAGTTGTTTTTTCTCGAGGGACAGCGATTGGATCTTGTATTCGCGTACCCGGTAGGCGATCTTTTGCCGGATGAGACTTTCGATGTCGAGCGAAGGATTGCCCTCGGCATAATAGTACACCGTGTAGGTCTGGGCGTAGAGATTGTTGATCGGAGGGATCAGGAGGATGCCATCGTACTCGGTATTTTTGAGGTTGGCGCGTAGTTCCTCGAGGCTGCGGTTTTCGAGGGTAAATCGCAGACTGGCCTCGTCGGGTAAACCACCGGCTTCGCCCAGAATGTTGCCCTTGTCGATCACGGCGATGTGCTTGGCCTCATCGCTTTCGTAGGAAAAGATGAACCCGACCACCACAAAGAACAGCGCGAAGGCCAGGGGGGTCAGGATCGTGGCAATGATGAACGAGCGCTTCTTGACCCGCGTGAGATATTCCCGTTTGACGATGAGCCAGAGCTTGTTCATGACGCTACCTGTTTGATGAAGATTTCGTTGAGAGTGGGCAGGATTTCCTGAAAGCTTCGGATCGTCAGGCCCTTCTGCAGGAAAGATTCGAGGAGCCGGTTGGAGGCTCCATCGTCGGGCAATTGCACGGTGACCGACTGCGCTTCGCGTCGCACGACGCGGGTCATGTCGGGGAAATCGGCCGGCAGTTCGCCAACAAAGTCGACGCGGAAGAGATTTTCCTTGAATTGCTCCTTGATCGCGGCTACCGGGCCCTCGAGCACGTTTTCCCCCTTGTTGATGAGTACGATCTGCTCGCAGATCTCTTCTACCTGCTCCATGCGGTGGGTGGAGAAGATGATGCTGGCCCCTTCGTCGCGTAACATGCGGATCTCCTGTTTGAGCAAGTTGGTGTTGATCGGGTCGAGCCCGGAAAAGGGTTCGTCGAGGATCAGTAATTTGGGGCGGTGCACGACTGTGGCGATGAACTGGATCTTCTGTTGCATACCCTTGGAAAGTTCCTCCACCTTTTTGGGCCACCAGTCGGCGATCTCAAATTTTTCCAGCCAGTCCTGGATCGCTTGGCGCGCTTCGAGTTTCCCCAGGCCTTTGAGCTGTGCTAGGTAGAGCAGGTGGTCGCCCACTTTCATCTTGCGGTACAGACCGCGTTCTTCCGGCATATAGCCGATCTGTTGCGGGTGGCGGCCGCCCAGTTTTTCGCCGTCGAACCAGACCGTTCCGCTGTCGGCCTTGATGATGGTGGTGATGATCCGGATGAGGGAGGTTTTGCCGGCCCCGTTCGGGCCCAGCAGGCCGAAAATCGCATTTCTGGGCACCTGGAAGCTGACCCGGTCGACGGCCAGATGCTGGTTGTACGACTTGACGATCTGGTCGAGGGAAAGGATGTTTTCCATAGGCGGGAAAGATATTCAAATCCCGGCAGGAAGCGGGGGAAAATCTATGGAGCTTGCCGATTTTTCGATAAAGAATCGGATAGAACGACAGGAATTCAGATATTGGAAGTCATGGCGGAAGTTCTCAGCGATCGCTTTGCGTCGAACGAGCCTTGGTGGATCGTCGTCAACCCGGCCGGAGGTAACGGGGCGGTGTCGAAGTCATGGCCGCAGCTCCGAAAACTGCTCGATGCCTGCGGATACCGCTACGAACTCGCCTTCACCGAGCGGCGCGAGCACGCGATCGAGCTGGCCATCCGCGGGGTAGAAGACGGCTACCGGCAGGTAATGGCTGTTGGCGGCGACGGCACCAACAACGAAGTCGTCAACGGCCTCCTGCAACAGCGGGTAGTTCCTCCTGAGCACGTCCACTACGCCCTTCTTCCCGTTGGCACGGGCAACGACTGGGTTAAGACCCTCGGCATTCCTCGCGACTTCCGCAAGTGGGCGCCGCAGATCGGACAAGGCCTCGTGCGGCGGGTAGACGTCGGCCTTGTGCACTACACCTCCGGCGGTGAGCCGCGTGTGCGCTATTTCGTCAATGTGGCCGGGATGGCCTACGACGCTTTCGTGGCGCGCTATGCCGAATCGAAGCGCGGGATGGTCAGCAACAAACTGCTGTATCTCTATCTGGTGATGCGTTGTCTGTTCCAATACGATCTGCGGAAGGCGCGCGTTTGCATGGATGGACAAACGGTCGAAGATCATTTCTACACGATCAATGTCGGCCTTGGGCGCTATTCCGGCGGCGGCATGCAATTCGTACCACATGCCGAACCCGATGCCGGAAGGTTTGCGGTCACCCTGGCGGGCAAGATGTCGAAGTGGGCTGTCATTGCCGCCACCCCCTATTTCTATAACGGGAAGGTCGGACGGCATCCGAAGGTGACGACCCTTACCGCCCGCGAGTTGGAAGTCACTGCGCCGGCCGGACAGCCTCCTACCCTGCTGGAGGTCGACGGAGAGTTTCTGGGCGAAACGCCGGTTCGATTCGAACTACTTCCGCAGCGCCTCGCGGTGATCGTGCCCAGGAGGTAGGTCTCCAATGTGTCCTTGCGGAACTTTACCCGTCACAACAACATCCAGTCAATAAAAAACCGAGCCATATGAAGTATTCAATTTACATCGCCGTTCTACTGTTGACGGGCGCAGTGCGTCTGCAGGGCCAGATCACCGAGAGTACCCGTTCGATGAACATGGGTTCGCAAAACGCCCTCATCCTCGAAATCCCGAATGCCGATGACAAGCTGGTCGAGAAGTGGTGGAAACAGTATATGAAGGACTATGATGCCAAGACCAAACGCGTGAAAGGATCGGATGAAGAACTTTCCGACGATGCCGACATTCCCGGCATTGGGGCCGGCAATACGGTCGACGTATATTCCCTGACGGAAAGGTCGGGCAACGGCGTGCGGCAGGTCGTCTGGTTCGACCTGGGTGGCGCTTTCCTTTCTTCGCAGATGCACGGCGACCGCTACGTCGAAGGCGAGAAGTTCATGATGCGATTCGGCCTGTACGTGACCAAGGAGATGATCCAGATCGAGCTCAAGGAAGAGGAAAAACGGATGAAAGACCTCGAATCCGATCTGAAGAAACTGCAGCGCGATAACGAGAAACTGCACGAAGACATCGCCGATTACGAGCGGCGTATCGAGGAAGCGAAGGCCGGCATCGAGCAAAACCTGCTCGATCAGAAGGCCCGCGAAAAGGATATCGAGTCGCAACAAAATGTGATCGAGGAAGTCAAGAAGAAGCTAAGCGAGCTCTGAGGCGCAGAAAATAACCTTCGAAAAGGGGCAAAGGGGATGGAATCGCAGGCGGTTTCGCCCCTTTTTTTTATGTTCGCAGACATGGAAACCTTGAAGATCGACATGCACACCCACATCATCCCCGAGAAGTTGCCGCGGTTTGCGGAGAAGTTCGGGTATGGCGATTTCATCTATCTGGATCACCACCGGCCGGGCTTTGCCCGGATGATGAAGGGAACGGAGTTTTTCCGCGAGATCGAAGCCAACTGTTGGGATCCCGATCTGCGCATTCGCGAATACGCGCAGTTCAACACCCGGGTGCAGGTCGTGTGCACCATTCCGGTCATGTTTTCCTATTGGGCCAAGCCGCAGGACACGCTGGAACTATCGCGCTTTCTGAACGACGACATTGCCCGCCTGGTAGCCGATTATCCGAAGCAGTACATCGGCCTGGGAACCCTGCCCATGCAGGATACCGAACTGGCGATCCGGGAGTTGGAGCGTTGCCGGGAGATCGGCCTGGTGGGCGTACAGATCGGCTCGAACATCAATGATCGCAACCTCCACGAGGCGGAGTTCTTTCCGATCTTCGAGGCCTTTCAGGAACTCGGCATGGCTCTCTTTGTACACCCCTGGAACATGATGGGTTTTCAATCGACCCAGAGGTACTGGCTGCCGTGGCTGGTCGGCATGCCTGCCGAGACCTCCCGGGCGATCTGCTCGTTGATTTTCGGCGGTGTATTGGAACGATTGCCCCAACTTCGTTGTAACTTTGCGCACGCCGGCGGCTCTTTTTTGCCGACGATCGGCCGGATCGAGCATGGCTTCAACTGCCGGCCCGACCTGGTGGCCGTCGACAATCCGGTCAACCCACGCGAGTACCTGGGCAAATTCTGGGTCGATTGCATTACGCACGATCCGGTCATGCTGCGCTACGTGTTGGATACGGCGGGCGTCGATAAGGTTACCCTGGGGTCGGATTACCCCTTCCCGCTCGGCGATCTTGAGATCGGCGCCTTCATCGAAGAGATGGATCTGCCGTCGGCCACGGTGGAAAAGATCTTTTTTCAGAACACCCTCGATTGGCTACAATTGGATAAACAGCAATTTGTTTAAGCACATGAAATTGCACAACCGCATCAACCGGGAAGAACTCCGGCAACGCATGCTGGCGAGTGATGAGAAGCGCATTACTTTGTCCTTCTATCAGTATGCCCATATCGGCAATCCGAGGCTGTTCCGCGACCACCTGTTCCTGTTGCTGGACGGCGTCGGGGTGCTGGGCCGCATTTACGTGGCTGGCGAGGGAGTGAATGCCCAGATCTCGGTGCCCGAAAAGCAATTCGACGCCTTTCGGCAAAGCCTTGAAAGTATCACGTTCCTGCAAGGGGTACGTTTGAACTTTGCCATTGAGGACGATGGGAAATCGTTCTTCAAACTGGCGGTCAAAGTGCGGTCGAAGATCGTGGCCGACGGGCTGGACGACAACAGTTTCGATGTGACCGATCGCGGGCAGCACCTCACCGCCGAGGATTTCAATCGCTTGACCGATCGACCCGATACGATCGTCGTCGACATGCGCAACCATTACGAAAGCGAGGTCGGACATTTCGAGAATGCCATCACTCCCGACGTAGAGACCTTCCGCGAAGCCCTGCCTTTGGTGGTCGATATGTTGGCCGAGCACAAGGAAACGCCCGTTGTCATGTATTGCACGGGCGGCATTCGCTGCGAGAAGGCCAGCGCTTATCTGAAGCACCGCGGCTTCAGGAAGGTCTATCAGCTTGATGGGGGCATCATCGAATATGCGCGGGAAGTGGAAAAGAAAGGGTTGCCCAACAAATTCCGTGGGAAGAACTTCGTTTTCGACGAACGCCTGGGCGAGCAGATATCCGGCCAAGTGATCGCTCGTTGCCATCAGTGCGGTGGCCCCTGCGATACACACGTCAACTGCCGCAACGATGCCTGTCATATTCTATTCATTCAATGTGAAGCCTGTGCGGCCAGGTATGAACACTGCTGCTCGGATAAATGCCGTGATTTCAATCGCCTTCCGGCCGAAGAGCGGGCAGCCTTGCGCGGCACGATCACCTTCAACGGCAGCAAGTTCGGCAAAGGGCGGTATAAGGCCTTTCGCAAGGGAGAGGGGCTCTTGATGGACTAAAAAACAACTTTCATGGCCAGGCAAAATCCCCAGCAAGTTCGGAAGAAGACCACCTCCACTCGGTCGCAATCTAAGCAGTTGCCGGGAATGCCAGCCTGGTTCGTCGATCTGCGATTGCAAAGCTGGGCCTTGTTTGCGCTGGGCTTCCTGCTGTACGCCAATACTCTGAAAAACGATTTCGCCCAGGATGACGCCATCGTCATTTACGACAACGAATTCACCCAGCAAGGCCTGGCCGGGGTCGATGAGATCTTGCGCTACGACACTTTTCGAGGTTTTTTCAAGGTCGAAGGCAAGGAAAAGCTCGTGGCCGGCGGCCGCTACCGGCCCTTGTCCCTGCTGACCTTTGCGCTGGAGGTGGAGTTGTTCGGGTTGAACCCGAAAGTCGGCCATTTCGTCAATGCGCTTTTATTCGGACTCACCGTCGTGCTATTGTACCGACTGGTACTAATGTGGATGCGCCCCGACCGATCTGTTCACGCGGCCTACTGGATCGCCCTCGGCACGGCGGTGTTATTTGCCGTGCATCCTATCCATACAGAGGTGGTGGCCAACATCAAGGGGCGTGACGAGATCCTGGCCCTTTTGCTTGGGATGTCGGCCATTTACGTCTCCTTCTGGGCTTACGACCGGAAAAAGACCTGGGGGTATGTCCTCGCCGCGCTGCTGTTCTTTCTGGCCCTGTTGTCGAAGGAGAATGCCATCACCCTGGTCGCCTTAGCGCCGCTGGCGTTTTTCCTGTTCCGCCGAGCGAAGCCGGCCGCGATGGTCGGGCAGGCCCTGCCTTATCTGGCTTCTTCGTTGGTCTTTCTGCTCATTCGCGGTGCGGTGCTGGGATGGTCGCTCGGCGAGCCTTCCGGAGAACTGATGAACAACCCGTTCCTGAAGCTGGAAGGAGGTCAATATGTGCCCTTTAGTTCCGGCGAGAAGCTGGCGACCATTTTTTACACTCTGGGCAAGTACCTGCAATTACTGGTCTTCCCGCATCCGCTAACGCACGATTACTATCCGCGCCATATTGCGATCATGACCTTCACCGATTGGCAGTCGGCCCTTAGCCTGCTCGTCTACCTGGCGATGGCCGGCTACGCCGCATGGGGCTGCTGGCGGCGGAAGTTGACGGCCTTTGGCCTTGCATTTTACCTGATCACGCTGTCGATCGTATCCAATTTGGCCGTGGTGGTCGGCGTTAATATGTCGGAGCGATTCGCCTACCTGCCATCCTTTGGATTCTGCCTGGCTGCCGTGGCCTTCTTGTATGCGCTGGCCAGTAAGAGGGCCGGTGGGAGCATTACCCACTTCCGGCAG
>JAGQXA010000721.1 GCA_020436865.1 Saprospiraceae bacterium
GGATATGTAGGCTTCACCCTCGCCCTCGTGCTGGCCGACCGCGGATTTCGGACTACCGGCTTCGATATCGACGAACGGCGCATAGCCGCTCTGGACCAGGGCGCCAGCTATATACACGAGCGGGGTCTCGATGAACTGTTCAAACGTCAATTGCACAAGAACTTCCGTCCGAGCAGCGAGTTTCCGTCCGACGGCGACGTGTTCATCATTTCGGTGGGCACGCCGGTGCAGAAGACGGCCACTTCGAACCGCCCGGCGCCCGACCTGACCGCTCTTCGCCTGGCATCCGAAGCAGTCGGTCGTCGCCTGCAACGCGGCAATCTGGTCGTCCTCCGTTCCACCGTGCCGGTCGGGACGACGCGCGAGTTCGTATTGCCGGTGCTGGAAAAAGTATCAGGGCTGAAGGGCGGACTTGACTTTCACCTTTCCTTTGCTCCGGAACGCACGGCCGAAGGTAAAGCCATCAAAGAACTGCGCGAACTGCCGCAGATCATTGGCGGGCTGAATGAAGAAAGTGTGGAGGCTACGGCGGCGCTGTTCCGGGAAATGACCTCTACGATCGTGCGCGTCAACAGTCTGGAGCAGGCAGAGATCGCCAAACTGCTGAACAATAGTTTCCGCGATCTGATCTTCAGTTTTGCCAACCATGCTGCCCAGATCGCCAGCCATTACAACGTCGACATCGTCGAGACCATAAAGGCGGCCAATCAGGGCTATCCGCGCGACCCCATTCCGCTGCCCAGTCCGGGCGTGGGCGGGGCCTGCCTGACCAAGGATCCCTACATTTTCTCTTCGGTGGCCAAGAAACTGGGCATGCCGGAAACCCTCTTCGATTTTGGCCGCGAGATCAACGAATCGATGTTGCCGTATGTGGTTGAGCGTGTGGTCGCACAATTGCAGAAAGCAGGGAAAGAGCCGGGCCAGTGCGCGGTGCTGATCTGTGGACTGGCTTTCAAAGGCGAGCCGGAAACGGGCGACATTCGCAACTCGACATCGGTCGAGATCGCTCACCTTCTGAAAGAACGGGTCGGGCGCCTTTACGGCCATGATCCGATCGCCGATCGCGAAGAAGTGCTGGCCACCGGGATTGTACCGGTCGCGGAACTGTCGGAAGGCCTGCAACGAGCAGACGCGGTGCTCTTCCTTAACAATCACCGCTTCTACGAGAAAGTCGACCTTGAACAAATGATCCGCCAATTGCGGCCGCCGGCCATTATTTTCGACGGCTGGAAGCTTTTCAATACCGACGACGTGTTGCATTCCGGTCCATGCGTCTACATGGGCCTCAGCTTCACGGTGTCTTCTTTATTCGACTAATTTTTGCACATGAAAGTACTGGGGGTCATACCCGCTCGCGGTGGGTCTAAGGGCGTTCCAAAAAAGAACGTCAAATTACTCGGCGGCAAACCCTTGATCGCCTATAGCATCGAGGCTGCCCGGGCGGCGAAGCGGCTCACGCGCGTCATCGTCTCGACGGACGACGAGGAAATTGCGGAAGTATCCAGAAGGTGGGGCGCCGATGCGCCATTTCTGAGGCCTGCCGAACTGGCTACCGATGCGGCGAAGGCCGTACCGGTGATCCAGCACGCCCTGGAAGAAATGGAAGGCCGGGACGACCAGGTATACGATGCCGTAATGATGTTGCAACCCACGACGCCCTTCCGCACCGGCGCCGATATCGACCGGGCGATCGAGATCCTTGAAAAGACGGGCGCCGACAGTGTGATCAGCGTGGTAGACGTAGAGGGGCACCACCCGGCCCGCATGAAGTATCTGGAGGATGGCCGCCTGATCGACCCCGATTTTTGCGAGGCCTACGAGAATCAACCACGGCAGGAACTTCGTCCGATGTACCTGCGCAACGGCATGATCTATCTAACCCGCCGGGAGGTCATGCGCAGCGGTTCGTTCAAGGGGAGCGATTGCCGGGCGTTGATCGTCGAAACTCACCGCTCGGTCAATATCGATACGCCATTGGATTTCGAATTGGCCGAGTTTCTGTACAAGAGGATCCTGACAGACTGACACCTCATTTCCCTAAACCGTTTATCACTAATTATGGCCGAAAAGTTAGACGTACTCCACATCGAACCATTGCGGTACAATGCTGAAACCCGGGCGGCTCTCCTACCTTATTGTGCGGTCGACTATCTCGACGTCAACACGCAGGGCGAATTGCTCCTGGCCATCCGGAAAAAACCCTATGAAGCCCTTTTCGTCAAGCTAGGGGTTTCGATCGATCGGAGCGTGTTCGAGGCGGCGCCGGAATTGCAGTTCATCGTGACGCCGACCACGGGCCTCGACCACATCGATCTGGAAGAAGCAGAAAAACGAGGTATCCAGGTGATCAGCCTGAAAGGCGAAGTCGACTTCCTGCGCGACATCAAGAGCACGGCCGAACATACCTGGGCCATCCTGCTCGCGCTTCTGCGGAAGATCCCGGCCGCCTGTTCTGACGTCTGCGAAGGACATTGGCGTCGCGAACCCTTTCTTGGCACGGAACTCAACGGCAAAACCCTGGGTATCATCGGTTACGGCAGGTTGGGTACGATCGTGGCCGGCTACGGACAGGCCTTTCACATGCGCGTGATCGTCAACGATACCGATGAGGACAAACTCGCTCATCTGGCGCCGGGGCTCGAACCATCGAACCTCGATTATCTTCTGCGCGAAAGCGATATCATTTCGCTGCATATCCCTTCGGATTCGCGCAACTATCATTTTTTGAACCAGGACAAGGCCGACCGCATGAAAAAGGGAGTGGTCCTGATCAATACTGCCCGCGGGGAAGTGGTCGACGGTCAGGTACTGCTGCAAGCCCTGGAGAAAGGGCAGATCGCCGCCGCTGCGATCGACGTGATCGAAGGCGACAGTAGCTGGGATCAGGGCATTCCCGAAGAACAAGCTTTGGTCGAATACGCCCGCCGGCACGACAATCTACTGATCACTCCTCACATCGGAGGATATGCACTGGAATCTATCGAAGGCACACGCGCCTTCGTCGTCGACAAATTCTTAAATGCAATCAACGGAATATGAAACCCATACTCATCGCAGAATGCTGTCAAAACCACAACGGCAGCCAGGAGATCCTGAAACGAATGATCCACGAAGCGGCCGCCAACGGCGCCGACTATGTGAAGATACAGGCCATCCGTTCGAGCGAACTCACCTATCGCGAGCGCTTCGAGAACGGTCTGACCGATGCAAGCGGGCAGGTGCAGGTCATTCAACGTCCCTACCAGCCAGAACTCGAACGCCTCTCCACGCTCGATCTGAGCACCGACCAGGAGCGCTGGTTCGTGGAAGAGTGTGAACGGGCCGGAGTTATGCCACTCACGACCGCTTTTACCCGCTCGGGAGTGCGCGACATCCAGGACATGGGCTACCCCGCGATCAAGATCGCCAGCTATGATTGCGCTTCCTATCCCTTGCTGGAAGACGCCAAGAAAGTCTGGAAGAAACTATTTGTCTCAACCGGGGCTACCTACGACGAAGAGATCGAAATTGCCGCTCAGATGCTGGCCGGCTCGGACTTCGAATTCCTGCATTGCGTGACGATCTATCCCACCCCCCTGAGCGAACTGCACCTCAATCGCATGCAGTGGTTGCGGCAATTTTCGGAGAAGGTAGGGTATAGCGACCACTCCAAACCCGCCGAAACCGGTCTGTGGGCCAGCAAGACGGCCCTGGCGCTGGGCGCCAGCTGCGTCGAACGTCACTATACGGTACTGGGGCCGACTGAAACGAAGGATGGGCCGGTATCCATCACTCCGGCCATGCTCAAGGAGCTGAGAGAGTTCGCCGACCGACCCGTGGAAGAGCGGCTCGAGATCGTGCAGCGCGAGTTTCCCGACTGGGAAACTACCCTGGGCGATGCCCATCGCCCGATGTCGCATGCCGAAAAGCTCAACCGCGACTACTACCGGGGGCGCTTCGCCAGCAAGGTCGACGGCAAGCCGGTGTACAACTGGGAAGAGTTTGAGATGGCCTGGTAATCATCGGTCCGCCGATAAAGAATTGAAGATGAAAGACCGAATTGACGTTTGCTATCTGATCTCGCATGGGTTCGCCTCCCGGATGATCTTCCAGACCGGCTTATTGGAGCGTCTGGTCGAACAAGGCAAAAAGGTGGCGGTGATCGCTCCTGATCGAGAAGATCCGAACCTGGTAGAGTACTGCGCCAAACAAGGCGTAGAGCTTTATGAATTCCGGGCGCCGAACAATTTGTTCACGGTCGACTACATGTTCCGGCGCAAGTACTTCCTGGAAGACATCCGCAACAACCCGGGTCTATGGGCCAAGCACCTGCGTGCCGTGTACGGCACGCGTTCGCTCAACCCCTACTTCCGCCTGCGGCCATATTGGTATTTTTGGACGTACAAGTTGATCGGGTATTTTCCCGGCATCCGCGAACGCTTTAGAAAACAGGAAAACCGCATTCTCGATTACGACAAGGCGGTAGAGGTTATCGATCGCGTGCAGCCCGCTTTGGTCGTGGCCACCTATCCGGTCAACCTGCCCGAGTCCATGTTGCTGAAGGCCGCGCAAAAACGCGGGCGGGCGACGGCCATTCACCTGCTGAGCTGGGACAATATCACCTGCAAAGGCGCCTTTCCGGCCCTGGCCGACTATTACATCGCCTGGGGGCCGGTCATGAAAGAGGAATTTCAGGAGTATTACGACATTCCGGAAGAGCGCATCTTCTCCTGCGGCGTGCCGCATTTCGACATGCACTACGACACCCGGCAAGCGCCCGATTATCAGGAGTACTTGCGCGACCTTGGGCTCGAGCCTCAGGCGCCCTACCTGTTTGTAGCCATGAGTTCGCCCAATTTTGCCCCGCTCGGCATGGACATCATCGAGTGGCTGGCCGCAAAGGTGCGGGACAATGCCTTCGGCGCCGACCTGCAACTGATCGTGCGGCCGCATCCACAGAACGTACAGGGCAGTCAAGCCGATCTGTCGTGGCTACCCCGGCTCGAGGCCGTCAAAGGACCTCGCGTCGCGATCGATTATCCAAGCGTCGTCGAGAGTCAGTTGCCCTGGAGTATGCAGGATCACGACATGAAACGCCTTTCGAATCTGCTGGCGGGGGCGGCGGTGACCCTCAACTACGGATCCACCGTGGCGATCGACGCCCTGATGGTCGATAAGCCCGCCATCGTCATCGCTTTCGACGGAGAAGAAGAGTTACCCTGGTGGCAGTCGGGCCGCCGGCAAATGGAGTACGTACACTATCGGAAGTTGATCGAATTAGGCGGCGTACGCGTGGCCTATTCGTACGATCAGTTGGATGAGCATCTTCGATACTATCTCGAATACCCAGACGGCGATCTGGACGTCCGGCAACAGGCCCTGTACCAGGAATGCGGAGAGAACGACGGCCAGGCTACGAAGCGAGTGGCTGCCGCTCTGAGCGAGATCCTGGAGGCGATTTACGAACCCGTCAAAAGCGAATCCTGATGGCAGTCGAACCGTTCACTCCTTTTGTCGTATATGCCCCCTCCAAATCGGGCACGACCTGGCTGCAGAAGATCCTCGACGCCCATCCGGAAGTGCGCTGCCACTTCCAGTTGCAGCTGTTCCCCTTTCTGGATGAGAACGAGGTCGTGGCCATCCGCACCAATGTGGTTTACACCAAATTCAAAAGTCCGTTCAAAGATGTCTTCAAGGACCCCGCCGCCGAGCGGAAATACTGGGTAAGGTTGCGTTACTTCCAGCGCCTGCGACGACTGTTGCGGACTGGCATCAACGAGCAGAAGAAACAGTTTCCCAATTCAGGCGATCAGGCTTACCTGGAGGAATTGCTGCTGGAAACCTACCGGGCGATCGTGCCCCGCTTTCTGCAGGACGTGCCCGGCAAGAAAGCCTACGGACTGAAATCGACGACCGATTTCGACTTCCTGTTCCGAGTTTATCCCGAGGCCAAGGTGATCACGATCTTGCGCGACGGCCGCGACGTAGCTACCTCCAAGCGCTTCCACATTCAGCAACGCGGCGGCTTCTTTCACGGCGATGAAAAGAGCCGGCTGCTGTATTTCGCCAATAGCTTTTCCTGGGGCAAGAAAATGGTCATGGCCCTGCGTCGGACGTTCGGATGGTTTGGAGAAAGCGCCCACCGCAGCTACACCAACGACGACATGCGTTTTACCCGCTCGGCGCTGAAGAAATTTGCACGCGACTGGTACCTGACTACCCGCTATATTTTGAGCTTTCAGGAGAAATTCCCGGAGCAAATGCACGTCGTGCGTTACGAGGAGTTGAAAAAGAACCAGGCGGCAGAAGTAGCCAAATTGTTCCGCTTTCTGGGAGTCGCCTCCGACGAGGAAGTGGTGCGCTCGGTGATGGAAGCCACCGATTTCAAGAAGCTCAAAGGTGGGCGACAAGACAGCTTTTTCCGCAAGGGCACTACAGGCGATTGGCAGAACTACTTCACCGAAAAAGACAAAACCCTGTTCAAGCAACAGACCGAAGGGTTGCTAACGAAGCTGGGGTATGAAAAAGACGAAAGCTGGTAGCATGAAAGCGCCATTCTTTATCGTAGGCGTACCGCGCTCGGGCACGACCCTGTTGTCGGTCCTTTTGAGCAACCACCCCCAGGTGTACATCGACGGGGAGTCGGTCGGCATCAGCATCGCCGAGAATATGGAGAAGTACAAGCGGCTTTTTGCCTACCGTCCGGGACGGGGGCAGCGTGCCGTTCTTACGCAGGTGATCCGCGACAGCTACAAGCAGCGCCTGGAAAAACTGCTCGACTACGAGCAGCTCGACCAGTATGCCGACCTGCGCGACTTCTTCCGCCGCTCAGTAAATCGGCGAGCCGAAGAGCATGGCAAACTGCTGTGGGGTGACAAGACCCCCGAGCTGATCTTTCACCTTCCGCAGCTGTTGCAGGTATTTCCGGAGGCCCGGTTCTTGCATGTGGTGCGCGACGCCCGTTCCAACGCCCAGAGCCTTTCCAAGCGGCAATACATGGATTTCCAGCTGGCCGTGCAATACTGGAAGGACATCAACGCGCAAGGCCTGGTGTACCGGCAGATCTTCGGGGAAGATCAATACCGCCTGGTGTCGTACGAACGGCTCCTATCACATCCGGATGAAGAATTGCGGACGGTCTGCGATCACCTCGGGATCCCCTTCGATCCGGCCATGCTCGACCTCGAACAAAGCGAGGCTACGCAGTCGGCCGACGCCTATGTACAAAAGAAGATCGA
>JAGQXA010000722.1 GCA_020436865.1 Saprospiraceae bacterium
CTCGCGATTGGCGCGGGTCTTGAGGCGGTACCGGTTGTACAACAACAGGGCCAACAGTAACAGGGCGATCGTGCCCCCGATCAGCGAATACTGCGTGATGGCGGCTTGTTTGAGCTGGGCCTCCTGCAATTCGATCTCCTTCTGCTGTCGCACGATCTCGTATTGTTTCTGGCGGTCGCTGTAGAGCACTTCCCGTTGGGCGTTGGTACGGATCATCTGCTCATTGAGCCGCTCGTAGAGTAACGAATCATAACGTTGGCGAAAAACATAGGCCTGCTCGTAGTTCCCGATGGCGAAGTGACCCTTGGAAAGGTCTTCATAGGCATTTTGAATGAACTTTTCATCGCCAATATCTTCTGCCAGGCCGAGGCTCTTTTGTGAATATTTCAAGGCCGACAGATGGTCGTGCCGGTTGCGAAAGACCTGACTAATGCCGATGTATACTTCGATCTGCCCCTTCTTGTCGCCCAGGGCTTCTGTGATTTCGAGCGCTTGCTCAAAAAAATCGAGGGCTTGATCGTTGGCTTCCTGAACCTTCTCGTCTTGTCCGAAACGCTGGTAGATCCTGACCTGGTTGAGATAGCTCAGGCCAATGTTGTTGTACGTCTCCGCCAACCCGGCCTGGTCGTCGAACTCCCGGCGGATCTCCAGGGCTTTCTGGTAGAAATCCAAAGCCTCCTGGTTAAGCCGGATGGCTTTCAGGGTGTCCGAGCGTTCGGCAAATTCGATGGCCTTGGCGTCGCGATTATTCCCGAGATTGTTCAGGATGGTGGACTGCTCCCAGCGATTTCCCAGTTCCTGATGGAGCTGTAGCGCTTCCTCGTAGTAACTCTTGGCTTCCTCGAAAAGGTCGAGCTCCATCTTGATGTTGCCGATCACGTTGAAGGCGTTGGCCGTCCCGTTCTTGTCGCCGTTTTGCTCGACGGCGTCGCGGTAGTCGAGAATGTAGTTCAGGGCCTCTTCGTATTCGCCCATGTTCTCGTACAGGATGCTGATGTTGTAGTATAGCTTGACGACCCGGGCTGAGTCGCCTATCTCTTCGCGCAGGCGCAGCGATTTCAGGTAGTTGTCAAGCGCGGCGGCAAAGTCGCCGAGGTTTTCGTGCAGGTTGCCGATGTTGTTGAGCAGGTTGGCCACGCCGGCCGTGTCCTGCAGGGAGTTGCGAATATCGCGCGACTGTTGGAAGAAGTGGATGGCCTGCTCGCTATTGCCGTGGATGTCTTCGACCACGCCCCGGTAGTTATAGGCATCGCCGATCCCCTTCAGGAAATTGAGCCTGCGGGCCAGCAGCAGGGAAGTGTCGAGGTAGGCACGGGCCTTGTCGGGATCGTCGAACTTGTACTCCCAGCCGAGTTCGTTGAGGAGCAAGACCCGGCCCGTGTCCATCCGGCTGCGGACCAATGCGCGTTCCAGGCTGTCGATGACCTGCTCTTCCTGGGCGACCAAGTCGATAGATACAACCATTCCGGCAAGCAACAAGCAGCACGGCAAGAAAGAGGTTCGTATGGCACGGAGTACGGACACGCGCTTTAAGATCGGAACTTTAGTGCACATATTAAAAAAAAATGACACCCTGAAAGCAGGGTGTCATTCTCGTTCGCTGGCGGACGGACGATGAGCCTTAGTTCGTGCTATCGCCGTCGAGCAGCAAGACCCCGGAGGCCAGGAATTTCAATTCCTCGATGGGCTCCGTGATCTTTTCGATCTCTTCTTTGCTCAGTCCTTCGTCTTCGGCATAGTGGCGCAGTTCATCTACCGTGGTCACCTCGCGGTAGGCGTAGCCTTCCATGATCACCTGCCGACCGGCAATGTCCTTGGGTACGAAGAAACCGTAGTCCTTGAACGATACCCGCATGGGCTCGACGCCTTCCTTCTGGGCGACGATGTCCATCCAGCAACCCTTGACCTGGCAGACCTGATCGACCATGCCGATCACTTTGGCCGGCAGGGAGTCGGCCGCGTTCATCTGTTGGTAAAGGTCTTCGTAATTGATGGCGCCCTCGGCCGTAACGGCATCTCCGAAGGTCTGTCCGTTGGCCTCCGAAGTGGCACCGGCCTGTTCCTGTGCGGTGTCCGCGGCGTTCTCTTCGCCAGAGTTTCCGCAGGCCCACAGGGAAATGGCCAAAGCAAAAAGGATCAATCCTCTTGTAAACATGTTGCGTACTTTTTCAAATGGAATAAATATGCCCGCCGCCCTCGGGCGCCGGAATTAGTGAAACAAATGTAAGAATTGTTGGGAAATAACTGCCGCAGCCGGCCATTTGCCCTACGGCGGCCGGCCGTTTGCCAGCCGTTTTTCAAGCGTCGCGCCGCGAATTCTGTTAAAGTGTGCTAATTCTCTCCCTTAATTTAATTTTTTCTCATATGTCCAAAATATTCGCTTCCAAATGAAGTTTACTAATAGTATCTCCCGACTGAGAGTCGCCCTTCCCCCGGGCAAAACTTAGATCCAACTAAACTAACCTATGCATCGCCGGCGCCGCAATTCTGCGCCGGCCGTCAAATCTGTTGCCTATTGCATTGACCGCTACGCCCATTATACTAGTCACGCTGCTTCAAAAACCGGAACTATGTCAAAGCTATTGGGTCTCGTAGCGGTCTTCTCATTTCTGTTCTCTCTCCCCGCGGAAGCTAATTGCATCAAAGGGAATTGCTTTAACGGCTATGGCACTTTCGTGTTCAATAACGGCGATCGCTACGTAGGCGATTTCGTCGATGGAAAACCCGAAGGGAAGGGCATTCTCTATCTAGCGAATGGCAATAAGTACATCGGTCACTGGGCCGCCAGTTTTCGCGAAGGCGAAGGCAGGTATGTATTTGCCGAAGGGCACGAATACCGCGGCCAGTTCAGTCGCAATCAGTTTAGCGGGCAGGGCGTCATGAACTACGCCAACGGCGATCGCTACGACGGTTTGTGGAAAAACGACCGGCCCAATGGTCAGGGCATCTATTACTTCAGCAGCGGCCGCCGCTTCGAAGGGGAATTCGTCGACGGCCGTTTCCATGGCTATGGGGTTATGTACTACGCCGATGGCCGCCGCTATGCCGGTCACTGGCACAACAGCAAGCAGCACGGCCCCGGCACGCTCTATCTGCCCGACGGCGGCGTGTCGTCGGGCCAGTGGGTGGATGGTGAACTGCTCGACGATTCCCAGGCTATCGAAGCCCGCATTCCGTCTGCTCCGGTAGAAGAGCCTTCCGGCGAATTCGATCGCAACTGCAACCTGCAGTTCTGCCAGTCGGGCAAAGGCAATTACACCTACGGCGACGGTTCGAAATATTATGGCGAATTCATCGAGGGCCTGCCGGAAGGAGAAGGCACGATCTATTACGCCAACGGCGATAAGTATTCCGGCGGCTGGAAGGACCATGCGCCGCACGGTCAGGGCGTGATGTACTACCGGAACGGCCGCGTGCTAGGCGCCATGTGGGAGTACGGTCATCCCGTCAGACAGATCGATACGCCGACTGGCGACCCCATTCTAACTGAGGAGGTGAACGTCGACGTCGACCAGTCGGTCAAGATCTGGGCGGTGGTCATCGGCGTCGGATTGTACCAGCACATGCCGA
>JAGQXA010000723.1 GCA_020436865.1 Saprospiraceae bacterium
ATATAGGTATACACATAGGAGGGCCGTTGGCCGTTGGTCAATAGCCGCCGGCCCGCCTCGATGAGTTCTTGTTCGTCGATGTTTGGGGTTTGGTCCATCTGGATACTAGATACTGGCTTTGCCCGCCATCCCGACTAAGTCGGGATCAGCGAAGGCGGGGATACTTTTACGAAGGTACAAAGATAGTGCGACACCCTGCTTTGGCAGCAAAAGTTGCCTGTTCAAGGAAGGGAGGCACGGCGCTACAGACAATCCGCTTCACCGGTGGATAGTCCAGGATCGTAGCCGCCATTCCCGTCGTACTGCGAGGGGAAGAAACAGGCCGCCGGATCGACGAGCAGGTCGATCTCATTGGTATCGCAGCGAAAGACACAGGCCGTTCCCTCGATCGTGCCGGTGGTGCCGAGCGCGTCTCTGGCGGTCATCCGCCAGAAAAAGCGGCCCCGGTAGGGCTCTCCGTCGACCGATCCATCCCAGCCCTGGGAGGGATCGTTGGGCGACAGACTCGCTTTTGCGAGCAGTAACTTCTCGTCGTTGTCGCGGATTTCGAGGTCGCTGAACGACAGGATCGACGCGGTGGCCTGTGGGAAGAACACATCGTTGATGCCGTCGTTGTTGGCGGTGACGAGATTGGCTATGTAGATCTTGCCCAACCCGACAGTGTACAGTACCGGCTCTGTGCCGCAGCAGTTTTCGTAGACGTTGACGGGCTCGTTTTCCCGGCAGGAGATCACCATAAAAGCTCCGGCGAACAGAGCTAACAGGGCTGTTTTCATGTGGATGGATTTTCCCGAAAGGTAATCAATTTTCGGGCGAGCGGTACGTCGGCGGCCGTCAGTCCGTAGGACAGAAGTTCGGCCGGAGGAACCCAGGCCAAGGCGGCATGCTCATGGAGGACCGGCTCGCCTTCCCATTCCCGAACCAGATAGGCCCGCAGGCGCAATTCAAAGGCCGGGTAACAGTGGATCACCTCCGCGAAGAATACCGGCGGTCCGATGCGGAGTGCCAGTTCTTCCAGGAGTTCGCGGGCCAGGGCCGCTTCGGGTTCTTCTCCCGCTTCGACCTTGCCGCCGGGGAATTCCCATTGCCCCGGCATCGACTGCGCGGGGCCGCGCCGGGCGAGGAGCACCTGCTCGTTGCGCAGAAGCATGGCGGCGACGACGAAGATCCTTTTCATGGGAATAGCGTTCCGGCCGCTCGGAGCGGTCGGAACGCTGATCGTTACCGCCTAGTTTCTGCTCGGGAAAAGCCCGACCAAGCAGATGATGTAATTCACCCGCTGGGGTTGTTTGATGTTATAGGTCTGCTCGGCCCCATCGGTCAGCACGGCCCGGGCGATCAGTTCGCCGTTGTGGCGGCGCACCTGCCAGGTCGTTCCCTTGGCCGAGCGTTGTGAGGAGGTGGCGCCGGGGGCCACTTCGTCCATATGCCGCACGATCCCCTGATCGTTGATCATCTCGATGGCCAGCCCCTCCTTCGTTTGGTTGACGAAGTTGGCGACCACCCGCGGTTCGGTCTGGTTCGACTCCGTTTGGGCGACCAGCAGCATGGCCGGATTCTGGATCGGTCCTTCGAGTTTGGGCAGGGCGAATGAGGTGCGGCCGTCGCCGCCGTACTGCGTGCCGAGAATGGAAAACAAAGCCGTATTCGTATTGATGGGCAGGAGTTGGCCTTCGCAGAGTGCCCAACCGCGGGGGGCGAAGTTCCCCGCAAACAGCCGGATCTCGCCGAGAAAGCCTTCCTGTGCGAAGGCAGGCATGATGAATAATCCGAACAACAGCGAAAAAAGAAGCTTTTTCATAGGGTCTTGTGTTTGAGGCGCGGGGAAGCGCCGGGTTATTAGATGCTCCTAAGAAACGAATTTTTTCCCGGGATTGGTATCTTTATAATGGACGGAACCCATGAATGACTCCACCCGTCAAAAAATCTGACCTATGAGACCACTTATCCTCCTACTCTCATTTCTTTGTATGACTCCCATCTTTTCCCAGCCGTTTCAACCTATCGCCGATCCGGCTGCCGTGGTCGC
>JAGQXA010000724.1 GCA_020436865.1 Saprospiraceae bacterium
TGTACGGTTCCAATTACAACGGATCCGCCATTTTTAAACGGAGTCCGACCGGGGAAGAAAGTACGTTCACCGGAGGGCTGAACACTCCAAACGGACTGGCCTTTGCGGCCGACGGTAACCTGATCGCGGTCGATAACCAGGGAAACCGGATCTATCGGGTCTTCCCCGACGGGACCAAGGAGATCTTCATCGCCCCCATCCAGGGGCCTTCCGGCATCCTCCGGGAATACGACAGCGATACCCTGATCGTCACCAGCTACACGACGGACAAGATCTGGAAGATCGCGCCCGATAGTTCGGTCACCGAATACCTGACCCATCCGGAATTCAACGGACCGGTCGGCCTCTGCTACGACGACGAGAAGAACCTGTATGTAGCCAATTTCAACGACCGGAAGATCTTCAAGGTTACCCCCGACGGAGAGATCAGTTTGTTTGCCCACCCTCCGCTGGGGCAATACATCGGCTTCATCGCCTATGCGAACGGCTACCTCTATGCCACGGCGATGAACGCCCATAAGATCTACCGCATCGATCCCGACGGCAACTACAGCGTCTGGCTCGGTTCCACCGCAGGTACGGCCGACGGCGATGCGTCGAGCGCCCGTTTCAATCAACCCAACGGCATTCGCGCTTCGTTCACCGGCGACACCCTGTACGTTTCGGATTTCGGCAGCAAGCGAGTGCGCATGATCACCGATCTGAACGGCACGGTAGCCACGCAAAACGCGGAGCGGCCGGATTGGCAGGTGACGGTTGCGCCGAATCCCGCCCGGACGCATACCCGCATCGCCTTCGTGCTGCCCAGGGCCGAACAACTCCGCCTGGAGGTGATCGACGAGCAAGGACATCCGATCGGATCGCTGGTTCCGGAGCGGCACTATTCCGCCGGCCGGCACGAGTACAACTGGAATACGGAAGGAGTAGCTGCCGGGATCTATCTGTTGAAGCTACGGTCCGCCGATGGCGAGATCTGGACGGAAAAGGTGATCCTGGTCGAATGACCCGACCTCAAAGGCTCAGCACCATTTTTCCAAACTGCTCCCCGGCGCCCATCCTGGCGATGGCTTCGTTGCCGCGCTCCAGCGGGAAGACCGAGTCGACCACCGGCACGATACCGTGGCGGTTGACCAGTTCGATCATCCCGGCGAAATCGGCGGGGCTACCCATGGTCGAACCTAGGAGGTTGAGTTGCTTCCAGAAAAGGAGTTGAGGAGAAAAATCGGGCACCTTGCCCAACGTTCCGCCATAAGATCCAACCCGGGCAGCGGGCTTGCAGAGCTTGAGCAAGAGCGCAAAACCCGGACCGCCGGCGCCGTCGATGACCACATCGAAGCCGCCGGCTTCTTTTTTGAGGAGTTTGTCCCAGCCGTCCTTGCGGTAGTTGGCGCCAGCCCTGGCGCCCAGCGCCACTGCCCGCTCGATCTTCTCGTCGGAACCGGAGGTAACGAACACCTCCGCTCCGGCGGCGACGGCAAATTGCAGGGCGAAAAGGGCCACTCCACCGCCGACCCCGGTAACCAGCACGCGCTCTCCCTGCCGCAAGGCGCAGCGGGTGAAGAGGGTCCGATAGGCCGTCAGCCCTGCCAAAGGCAAGGCTGACGCCTGTTCGAA
>JAGQXA010000725.1 GCA_020436865.1 Saprospiraceae bacterium
AAGCTGAACGGATTTTCCGCCGGGCGCCCGGAGCAATCCCGACCCTCATGCAAACCATCGAGATCCGCACGACCCAAAACGTGACCATCGAATACGAGCTGGCCTCCCTGCGCGAACGCATCTTTTCCTTCCTGCTCGACTTCATCTTCCTCCTGATCGTCTACTACGTGTTGGTCGCCATTCTGTTCAGCACGATCGAGGACATCCTCATTTCTTCGGGCTTCAATCTCTATTTCGTCTATTTCTACATGCCCGTATTCCTTTTCCTCCTCTACCAACTGGCTTCGGAAGCGCTGGCCGGAGGCCAGTCGGCCGGCAAAAAATTATTGGGCATCAAGGTGGTTCGGCTCGATGGCCGGGAACCGGGCCTGACCGACTTCCTGCTACGGGCGATCCTGTTGATCGTCGATGTGATCCTCACCTTCGGTGTGGTCGCGGCCTTGCTGGTCGGCTCGACCGCCAAACGGCAACGATTGGGCGATCTGACCGCCAACACCACCGTCGTCAGGGTGCGTTCGCAATTGCGCTTTCAGCTATACGACATCCTGAAGATCAACTCTCTGGAAAATTATCAGCCCCGGTACCCGGAGGTCAAGCGGCTGTCGGAACAGGACATGCTCCTGATCAAAAATGCCGTGGCCCGGCATCAGGTCTTTCAGAATCGCGCCCACACCGAAGCCATCGACGAATTGGTAAAAAAACTGGTACATTTGCTCGCGCTTTCCGAGCGGCCGCCGGATAAGATCGATTTCCTGAAAACGTTGATCAAAGATTATATCGTACTGACGCGCTAAAAAGAGCTTTGGGCCATGGGACGGAGAAAGAAGAAGGTCATCAGCAAGGTCACCATCACGGGGATCGCCGACAAGGGCAGGGGCGTGGGCCGCGACGCCGAAGGGCGGGTGCTGTTCGTTGAAAAGGTAGCGCCGGGCGACGTGGTCGACGTGCTGGTCTTGCGCAAAAAGTCCGGCTTCATGCAAGGGGTCCCGGTAAACTTTCACCACTACTCCGAACAACGGATCGAGCCCTTCTGTCAACACTTCGGGGTCTGCGGCGGCTGCCAATGGCAACACGTCGATTATGAAACCCAGGCCCGCCACAAGGAACTCGTGGTGCGCAATGCCCTGCAGCGCATCGGCAAGGTCGAGGTGCAGGAATTCCGCCCCATCCTGGCAGCCCGGGAAGCTACCTACTACCGGAACAAACTCGAATTCGCCTTTTCCAACAAACGCTGGCTTACCGAGGAAGAGATCAACGACCCGGCCATCTCCAACCTACAGAACGTGCTCGGATTTCACCGGCCGGGAGCCTTCGACAAGATCGTCGACATTCGCCATTGCTGGCTCCAGCCCGATCCCTCCAACGATCTGCGCAATGGCGTTCGCGACCTCGCAGAAGAAATGGGCCTCTCTTTCTTCGACCTGGCGGCAGAAGAGGGCCTGCTCCGCCATATGCTGATCCGCATCACTACCCTGGGGGAGATCTTGCTCATTATCAGCTTTTTTGAAGACCGCCCGAAGTTGATTCGCTCCTTCCTGGATGCCATTCTGGAGAGGTTTCCCGCTGTCACCACGCTGTTGTATTGCATCAATCCGAAAAAGAACGACTACATCCTCGACCTCGACATGCACACCTACTTCGGCAAGGGTTACATCGAGGAAAAGCTGCGGGACGTGCGCTTCAAGATCGGACCGAAGTCGTTCTTCCAGACCAATACCCGTCAGGCCGAAGTGCTGTACGACGTAGCTGCCGAATTCGCCGGACTGACCGGCGCGGAAAACGTCTACGACCTCTACACGGGCGTCGGCAGCATCGCCCTCTACCTGGCCAAGAACTGCCGGCAGGTGGTTGGCATCGAAGAAGTGGCCGATGCCATCCGGGATGCCGAAGAGAACGCCTCACTTAACGGCATCACCAATTGCACGTTCTACGCCGGCGACGTCAAAGACATCCTGACCGACGAATTTGCCCGCCGCCACGGCAAACCCGACGTCGTGATCACCGACCCGCCCCGGGCCGGCATGCATCCGAAAGTGGTCGAGCTTTTCCTCGAGCTGGAGGCGCCGCGGATCGTCTATGTCAGCTGTAATCCGGCCACACAGGCGCGCGACCTGAATCTCCTGCATGCCAAGTACTCGGTCGAAAAAGTGCAACCGGTGGATATGTTCCCACATACGCACCACATCGAGAACGTGGCGTTGTTGCGCCTGCGTTGAGGGATAGGGCAGGACCTGCCAACCCCAACCTGGCCTGATCTCTTACCAGATCGGAAAGTGTTCCAGCTTGATCTTTTCTCCGTAAAAAAGTTGTGTCGTTTCGGCAAAGGAAGGCGTGTAGTCCGACACGTAAAAGCGATGCGCATGCCGGCGCTGATCGCTGAGCAGTTCGTACCTGGCCAGGCGGTTGCGCACTTGCTGGGCCACCACATCGGTGGAGTCGAACACCCGAACCGAACCGGAAAAGAAAGCTTCGATATCGCTCCGGATCAGCGGATAATGGGTACAGGCCAGCAGCAGAGCGTCGATATCGCCGAAGCCCGGGTCGGAAAGGTATTGCGAGATCACCGCCTGGCTGAGGTTGTTGTGAATATACCCTTCCTCGATCATGGGCGCCAGCAAAGGGGTAGCCAGGGCGTGAATGCGCAGGTCGGGCTGCAGTGATCGCAGTTGCTGTTCGTAAATGCCCGAACGGATGGTCACCTTAGTGGCGATGATGCCCACCTTGTGAAACTGTTCGCCCGCCACCCGCTCGACCAGCGGATCGACCACATTGACGAACAGCGCCTGCTCGTGAAAGAAATCGAGCAGGACCTGGTACGCGGCCGTCGATGCCGAGTTGCAGGCGATGACGATCATCTTGCAATTCTTGTCGAGCAGGAATTTGACGATCCGCAGGGAGTAATAGCGGATGGCGTCGGCCGAGCGCTCGCCATAGGGCATGTGGGCAGTATCGCCGAAATAAATGAGTTCTTCGTTGGGCAACTGCTGCGCCAGCGCATGGGCGACGGTCAGTCCGCCGATCCCGGAATCGAAGATGCCGATAGGGCGGCGTGCGGAAGAGGAGGTTGCCACGGCATGCGGTTTTGGTCAACGGAAAAAGGGAGTGCGCCGATACGCACTCCCTTTTGCGGTCAGGGCTAACCGGCAAACGGTTACAGTTCTGCTTTTACCAGATTGGTAATGTCGTTGCTCTCGTTAGCGTAGAGAATTGCGCCCGAGCTAAGATCGAAAACGTAGGCGTATCCGTTCTTGCCGGCCACCGATTTTATGGCCGTGTCGACCCGATCGAGGATCGGCTCGAGGAGTTCCTGTTCCTTCGCAACGACCTTCGTCTGCATCTCTTGCTCGAAAGCCAGGATTTCCTGCTGCATTTTCTGCAATTCTTCGATGATCTGCTGCTTTTGCAGGGGCGATAGTTCTCCCCGTTCCTCCTTTTGCATGGCTTCCTGCTCCTTTTGTTGGTATTGCGTGACGAGCTGTTGGCCTTTCTTCCTCAACTGGGTGGAGAACCCTTCCAGATTAGAGCGCATCTGTTGGACTTCGGGCATTTCACTCAGGATGGCGGCGGAGTTGATGTAGCCGACCTTTACCTGTGCCTGAGCCGCACCTGCGAACAAAACCATTGCCAGCAGGAAACCTCCAATCTTTGCCAAATTTTTCATAATTGCGAGTTTTGTTTAAAGTGAGTTAAGGTGGACGTGCCGCCCTTAAACCGGCGGCAAAAATACGCTTTTTTGACAACTCGCTTATCCTCAGGCGGAAAAAAGCCGCAAATCGGACTTGGCTGTTGCCGGTGACGTTCGCTCTCTCCGGCTATGCTTAGAAAAGTCAGTTCGACAGGCTCTTGAGTACGTCCTCCGTCACATCGTAACGTGGATTGGAGAAGATGATCCCGGCCGAACCGCCTTTATCGAAAATGAAATCGTATCCTCTGGCGTTCGCGTACTCTTCGATCGCGGTGTACACGCGCTCCTGGATCGGTTGAACTAGTTCCTTTCGCTTCTCAAACAGCATCCCTTCAGGCCCGAAGCGCTCCTTCTGCATTTCGCGCACCTGACGCTCTACATCCATGATCTCATCCTCCTTCTGCCGGCGGGCATCGTCGCTAAGAAGGACCTGTTCTGCCTGATAACGGTTGTACATCCCTTTGATCTTGTCGTATTCCTGAGCGATTTCCTGGCGCCAGCCGGCCGCGATGCGATCGAGCTCTTCCTGAGCCTTCTGGTATTCTTCGATGCTTTCCAGAATGAGGTTGACATCCACATAAGCGATGCGCTGAGCCGCAGCCGAAGTGGAAAAGAGGCCCAGAAGCATCAGCCCGGCCATCAGTTTAGTTCCCTGGGTTTGCAAAAAATGGAGGATCATGTGTATCGTTTTTTGTGTTGACTAATGACTTGCCAAAATTACGACTTTCGGCCTGCATTCCGTATTAATGACTTCTTAAGGCCCGGAAGGTTTCTCCTGCGTCAAAGAGGTCATCGAGCCGTTCAAATCGTAACTCACTACGAGTTAACGACTTAAACAGATAGCTGGTTGCCAGATCAGGCCGGTGTTTAACTAATGTTTAACGGCTTTTCTTACCTTTGATCCGCTCATAGCCAAATATTCCGACATGTCGTCCATCCACTACATCCATCCCGGCCATCTTTCGTTGGAGGCCATCGGCCAGATCCTGCAGCAACGGCAAAAACTGGCTCTTTCCGACGAGTCGGCCGGCCGGGTCGAGGCCTGCCGTGCCTATCTCGATCACAAACTGGCGGATACCGATCA
>JAGQXA010000726.1 GCA_020436865.1 Saprospiraceae bacterium
CCTGCAGGCAGGGACGGCGAGGCGGAGATGACGCCCGACAGCCGTTTGACGACCGCTGTTTCGTCTTCCATCAACTCCCGGTAACCGATGTCGAGCACCCGCCCGGGATTTTCGCGGCGAAACCGGAGCCCGTTACCGAGCATTCGACCGAGTTTGGGCAGCCAGTGCTCACTGATCTCCTCCGGCGCTACCTGCTCGGAGAACATCCGGCGGCTGTGGTACAACATGCTGAGAAAAGACGGTACGCATTCTTCCACCGGACGATGCATCCAGATCGCCGTAGAAGCGGGAAATAGCCGAAAGAAGGCCGGCAAATATTCCAGGTGGTGAGGCGATTTTAGCACCCAGTAGTCGCCCGGCCGTTGCCATTGCAGCAGTTGAAGGAGCTTCTTCTCGTACGCGTATGCTTCCGCAGGATCCCGTCCTTCCAGCCAGGAGGCGTAAGAGGGCGTATGTAGGATCGCCTCGGTGGTGCTGCTCATGAAGTGTTGGTCGAGCAAGAGCACATCTTCTTCCGGTTGATCGTGGTAGATCGGGTGGATGGCGTGGAAGGTCGGCGAAAGCCACTTCACGGCCCGCTCATTGCGCCGAGTGCGGGCGATCCGGGTCCGGTTTTCCTCCCGGACTCCGACCGGGGCGGGGTAGAGGGCTTCCCAGCTCAGGAGTGGTCTCGCTCCGGGTTGGCGGGAGAGCAGGCGTTGCATACGCGTGGTTCCGGTGCGCTGCAAGCCGGTGATCAGCAGTATGGGAAGCACCTCCAGGTCGAGGATCTCCGGATATTTTTTCCACCAGTGGTTGGCCCACAGGCGGTTCTCGAGCTGACCGGACAGCTTTTCCCGGACCATCAGCCGGCCGAACGGATGCAGCTTTGCTTCTTCGTTGATGGAGCGCAGCAGTACTTGCAGCGCTTCCTCGTTGAAGTCGGGGCCGAAGTCGCGGAGCCCGGCCCTGCGGCGGGCGCGTTGCAGGAGAGCGTCGGCAGCTAAGGCCGGACTCCGCACGAAGAAATTGAAGGCGCGCACGGCGCGGGGGCGTCGGTCAGCTTGTAGCATGCAGATGTCGGTATAGTTCGCTGAAAGGAAGCACTTGCGTAGCCAGTTCCGCTGGTGGCGGACTAGCCGGCCGGTACCAGCGCCAGCACATGGTGCCTTCGTGGTGCCCCGCGGTTTGTATCCAATTGGGGAAACCCGGGTCGCGATGGGCGACAACTACGGTGATCGTGCCGTCGAGGTTTGATCGTGCCGTATGACTGTTCAGGCAGATCCGGTGATAGCGATAATCGAGCGACTCCATCCAGTAGTTGTTGAGTTGGAAGTTCCAGGTATCGCACACGGGCGGATGGGCGTGGATCAACAGACATTCGTCGGGTCCCAGCTTCCAGTGGCTATGGTAATAAGTGATCGTGGCGTCGCCTCCCGCGGCATTGGAAATGGCCGGATCGAACATGGGCAGGCGATTGCTGTGCTGTTGGAACCCTTTGGCCCATTTGGCGAATAGCAGGGGCGCTCCGGCGACGAAGAGCCCGGCCGTTTTCAGCCCTTCGTCGATCTGCTGCGGGCTGATCGCACCCGCCATTCCGGCAGCGCCGATGGCTTCGATGTGGAGGTCGACCGGCTCTTCGCGCTCCCGGTCGAGGTAGGTCTGGCGCACCATCAGCAGGCTGGTATCTTCTTCGATCTTCAGCCAGTTCTCTCCGCGTGGCCGGTGGCTGAGGATGACCTCGAACGAGCCGTCGGGCCCGATCTTGAGTTCCCCGTCTTCGAGTTTGCCGCAAGGGGCCAGTCCGCCGGTCGTTCCGTAGTTGCCGTTCTGGGTGAAAAGCCCGAAGTAGTGAATGCTGTTGCGCCGCCCGGTGATCCGGTATTCAAATTGCCCGCTGATCTGGGCGTTTAGGTAGTGATTATCGGGATTGTCGGCGCCCATTTTGATCGTTTCGTGCACCGTGCGGCGGAAGACCGGGTACTGCGAGTCGCCGTATTCCACAAAGGCCTCCAACGCCGCCCGGGTGAGCCGGCTAAGATAGCGGATCCCTTCGGCTTGCTGGGCCGGATCGCGCGGCGCGCCGGGGTATACGAGCGCAGCGCCGGCCGCCTTGAGGTTTTCGCAGAAGTCTTCCCAACTCTTGCCGGTCACGACCCGCCGGTCGTGCAACTCGGCCTCGCTGATGCCGCGCAGGCGGAGCCAGCCGCGCCTACACACCTGGAAGATCTTGATCAGGGTGATCAGTAATGAGTTCATCATCGGAGTTGTGCTCGGGTTTGTTGGCAATATATCTGAAATTCGCCAGCTTTGCGAAAAGCTAGTCGCGGAAAACATATGGAGCTGAAAACGACCTACGGCGCCTGGGCCTGCGTGGCCGGGGCAGGGGAGGGGCTGGGAGCCGCTTTTGCCTTCGGCCTGGCCCGGCGGGGCTTCAACCTGATCCTGATCGACCTCGACCCGGAGAAACTTTCCGAAGTGGAAGCTGCCGTTCGGCGAACGCATGCGGTCCAACTCGTTTCCCTATGCGTGGATCTCGTGGACCGGGAGTCCATACAGCCGATCATGGCCGCGATCGAAAGTAGCGGCTGCCGCTTCCTGGTCTATAATGCGGCCTATGGCCCGGTGCGACCGTTTCTGCAAAACACGCCTGACGAGCTCGATCGCTACGTACAGGTAAACATGGCTACCCCCATGCAGCTCGCACATCGCTTTGCCGCTTTGCATTCGGGGCGTAAGGCGGGATTGTTGCTGATCTCCAGTCTGGCCGGCTGGCGGGGTACCCGTTACGTCGTTCCCTATGCGGCCTCTAAGGCCTTTACCTGGAACCTGGCGGAAGGCTTGCACTACGAACGCGAAGGCGTCGGACTCGATATCGGTCTGTGCACCCTAGGACCGGTCGACACACCCAACTATCGCTCCTTTTTTCCCCGCCAACCGCTGCTGCAACCGAAGGCGATGGCGCCACAGGCGGTGGCCGAGTACGCCTTGCGGCGATTCGGCAGGCGTTTATTTCTCTTTCCCGGCTTTTCTACGGCCTTTTCTCACTTCCTGCTCAA
>JAGQXA010000128.1 GCA_020436865.1 Saprospiraceae bacterium
ACCCCTTACGATCCGCGCTCGCCTTATTCTGCTTCCAAGGCTAGTTCCGATTTCCTGGTTCGTGCCTACTTTCACACTTACGGACTTCCCGTGGTGATCTCGAATTGCTCGAACAACTACGGGCCACACCAGTTTCCGGAGAAGCTGATCCCGCTGGTCATCAACCAGATCAAAGCGCAAAAACCCATTCCCGTGTACGGCGACGGCCAAAATGTACGCGACTGGTTATGGGTCGGCGATCACGTGGCGGCGATCGATCTTGTGTTCCACCGGGGAGAAGCAGGCGAAACCTACAACATCGGCGGTAATAACGAGTGGAAAAACCTCGAACTGGTACGCGAACTCTGTGATATCGTCGACGAGTTTAGCGGCCGGCCGGCCGGCGCGTCCCAGCAGTTGATCACCTTCGTGAAAGACCGACTGGGCCACGATCGGCGCTACGCTATCGATGCCGGAAAGATCAGGCGTGAGCTAGGTTGGGAACCCGCCGTGCAGGTACGCGAAGGGCTGCGACAAACTGTTCGCTGGTACCTCGACAATGAGAACTGGCTTGATCACGTCACCTCCGGCGCCTATCAGGAATACTATGCAAAGCAATACCAGCAGTAAACCGATACTCCTCGTTGCCTCACGCATCCCGGGGAAAGAAATAAACGGAATTATGAAAAGAACCCTAAGCCTGATCCTTCTCCTGCTGTGCCTGGCCGCGCCGGCCTTCAGCCAAACCGTTCCTCCGGAAGTACAGGACGAACTGGACAAACTGGGCGTAGAAGAGGATGAAGTGATCCAGAAATTACAGGAGAAGGGCATAGACGTCAATAACATCGATCCGAACGATCTGCCCGAGGTGGAGCAGGCCTTGAAGGAAGTCATGGCAGAGCTGGAAGAAGAAAAAGCCAAGGAGGCCGCACTGGCCGGCCAGCAAGTACCGGCTACGATCGGCATCGACACCAATAAGATCCAACAGTCCCTCGATACGAACAAACAGGTCAAACCGGATACGCTAAAGCCCGGACCGGCCGCTCCGGATAAGAACGCCGCGCCGTCCGACAAAGGCAAGGCCGACGAGGCGGTAGAAAAACCGAAGGCGTCGAAGGATGAACTTCCGGCAGCCGACATCTTCGGTCATCACCTTTTTCGCGATGCAACCAAGAACGTCAAGCTCGACGCACAGAACGTAAAGGCCCCGCCCAACTACGTGCTGGGACCGGGCGACGAGGTCTCCGTGTCGATCTTCGGACCGTCGCAAGCCTCCTTCAGCGAGGCCATCAGTCTCGACGGATACATCAAGCCGGCAGGTATGCCGCGCATCTATCTGAAGGGCATTACCCTGGGCTCGGCCCGGGAGTTATTGCGCCGCCGCTTTTCCGAGTACTACAGCTTCAGCCCCAACGAGTTCGAAGTGGCCGTTACTTACTCGCGCGTGATCACCATCAACGTGGTCGGGGAGGTCTTTACGCCCGGCAGTATTTCCATTCCGGCAACCAACACCGCCTTTAACGCGCTACAAGCCGTCGGCGGTCCGACCGATATCGGGAGCGTGCGCAACATCAAATTGCTGCGCAACGGCGAGCCGGCGCGGGTTTTCGACGTCTACGAATTCCTGCAGGATCCAACGGTGGAAGGGAATTTCTACCTGCAGGACAACGACTACATCCACGTGCCGATCTACGAGAAATTGGTCAGTATCGACGGCGCCGTGCGCAAACCGTTCAAGTACGAGCTGAAGGAAAGCGAAGGACTGCGCCAACTGGTCGACTATGCCGGAGGGTTCAAGGAAAATGCCTTCCAGGGAAACATCCAGATCTTCCGCGTGCTGAACGACGAAGAAAAGATCCTGAACGTCAATTTCCGGGAGCTCGTCGCGTCCAATACCGACTTCACTATTTATAGCGGCGACTCGGTGGCGGTAGCGGAAATCTCGCGCCCCTATGAGAATTTCGTCGAACTGGCCGGCGCGGTCGAATTCCCGGGCCGCTACGAATTGGAACCGGGGATGCGGGTTGGCAGCCTGGCCGGCAAGGGTCGCTTGCTGACCGAAGCGCGTACCGACGTGGCCTATCTGTTCCGCACCCGCGAGGACGAAACGGTGCAAATGCTGCGGGTCGATTTTACGGCAGCCCGCGAAAATCCGGGTGGATCCGCCGACCTGGTCCTGCAGCCTAAAGACAAGCTGCAGATCTTCTCGCAGGTCACCTATGTCGATAAGGCAAGCCTGTCTTCCATCGGCGCCCTGCGCGAACCCACAGAGATATCCTACGATCCTACCGAGAACATCAAAGTATCCGACCTGATCCTGCTTTCGGGCGGATTGGAGCCTAATGCCGCCGAGTACGGTTACATCAAGCGGGTCGATCCGGCGAACAAGGTCAAGCTGGATTTTATCCGGGTGAATCTGTTCGACGTGGTCAGCGATACGAGCAGCGTAGAAAACCGCACGCTAAAACCCTTCGACCAACTTATCGTCTACACGAACGAGCAGTTCTTCGACGAAGCCAATGTAGTGGTCACCGGCGCTGTGCGCCAGCCGGGCGAATACGAGTTCGACGACGGCTTGCGGGTCAGCGATGTGATCTTTTTCAGCGATGGCCTCAAGCCGGAAGCCACCGACTTCGCCTATATCAACCGGATCAACCTCGAAACGCAGGAGCCGGAGTACATCCGGGTCGACCTTAAGGCCGCCCTCGATAATCCGAACAGCCCGGAAAACGTCTTGCTGAAACCCTTCGACAAAGTCGACGTTATGTCGAAGATCACTTTCATCGACGAAACGACCGTGTCGGTCAGCGGCTCGGTGCGGGTGCCGGGAGAGTACAAGTACGACGAGACGCTGACCCTGAAAGACGCATTGACGATGGCCGGAGGACTTAGCTTCGGAGCAGCCTCCAATCGCGTCGAGGTGAGCCGCGTCGTCATTCGCAACAACGAACCTACCCAAACGGTGGTGGCGATCATCGAGGTGGACGATCAACTGAATCCGGTATCGGGCCAGGGGGCTGCTTTCCAGTTGCAACCCTATGACGAGATCATCGTGCGCAACGTGCCCGAGTTCAAGCTGCAACAGAATGTGGTCATTGAAGGCGAAGTCAGATACCCCGGCACCCATCCATTGCTCGGCGACAACGAGCGGCTGTCGAGCCTGATCCAGCGCGCCGGCGGTCTGACCGAGGAGGCTTTCGCCGAAGGAGCGACCCTCTACCGGCCGAAAGACGGCGTGGGCTATATCGTGATGGACCTCAAAGAGGCCATGAAGAACGAAAAATCGCGTTTCAACTATATCCTCAAGCCCGGCGACGTGATCTCCCTGCCGGTCAAGAAGGACTTTGTGGCCATCACCGGCGCCACCAAGGCGCAGGAACTCTACACCCAGGAGATCCTGAAAGACGGCAAACTGACCGTTCCTTTCCATAAAGGCAAGCGCGCCCGCTTCTACGTCAGCAAATATGCGGCCGGGATCGGCAAAGACGGCAAAGCCAGCAAGATCACCGTCGTACACCCGAACGGGGAGGTGAAAAAGACCAAGAACTTCGGATTGTTCCTCATTTATCCGAAAGTGCGGAAAGGCTCGCAGATCAACGTCGGCAAGAAGGAAGAGAAGGAACAACCGGAAGGTGCGCCGACCCAGAAAGAGGAGATCGATTGGGGCAAGGTAGTGGCCGACTCTATTGCTCAGGCCACGGCGATCTTGTCGCTGATCCTGCTGATCCAGAAGGTGAATTAGATTTTGGATGTTGGATCTTGGATGTTGGTCTAACCAAGATCCAACATCCAAAATCCAGGATCAATCCTCCATCGCTTTCACTCCCGGAAGCTCTTTTCCTTCCAGAAACTCCAGCATGGCCCCACCGCCGGTGGAGACGAAGCTCACCTCGTCGGCCAGTCCCATTTGGGTGACGGCAGCTACGGAATCGCCGCCGCCGACCAGGGAGAAGGCGCCCTGCTGGGTAGCTTTGGCCACGACTTCGGCGATCGTTTTGGTGCCTTCGGCGAAGTTGGGCATTTCGAATACGCCCATCGGGCCGTTCCACAGGATGGTTTTAGAGGAGCGGATGGCCTCGCTGAAGGCCTGCCGGGCTTGCGGACCGATATCGAGTCCCATCCAGCCGTCGGCGATCTGGTTGCTAGGCGATTCCTGGCGTCGGGCATCGTTCGAGAAGGAATCGGCTACGATCGAATCCTGGGGCAGCAGCAGTTGTACGCCCCGATCCTTGGCTTTGGCTAGCAGGTCGCGCGCCAGTTCGAGCCGGTCGTCTTCGACCAGGGAGTTGCCGATCCGGCCGCCGTTGGCTTTGAAGAAGGTATAGGCCATACCTCCGCCGACGATCAAGGTGTCGACGAAGCCGATCAGGCGTTCGAGCAGGAGGATCTTATCGGATACTTTCGCTCCCCCGATGATGGCGGTCAGCGGTCGCTCGGGATGCTCCAAGACGCGCTTGGCATTCTTCACCTCATTTTCCATCAGATATCCGAACGATTTGGAGTTCCGGTCAAAGAACTCCGCGACAGTTGTTGTGGAGGCATGTGCCCGATGAGCCGAGCCGAAGGCGTCGTTGACGTATAGATCGGCGAGGTCTGCCAGTTGCTTTGCCAGTTCCCGGTCGCCTTTCGTTTCGCCGTCGTGGAAGCGGGTATTTTCCAGCAGCAGCACTTCCCCTGCCTGCAGGGCCGCTGCTTTACGGGTGGCTTCCGGGCCGACGAGATCGGCGGCGAACTGCACCGGTCGGCCCAGAAGGTCGGAAAGGTGGCCAACCAGATGCCGCAGCGTAAATTTCCCGGTGTCGATCGTGCCGTCTTCGCGTTTTTTCGGGCGGCCCAGGTGCGACATCAGGATGACGGCGCCCCCTTGATCGAGAATGTGGCGGATCGTGGGTAGGGCTGCGCGCATCCGGGTATCGTCGGTGATCCGGTACTCGCTGTCGAGCGGTACGTTGAAATCGACCCGCACCAGCGTTTTCTTATGGGCAAAGTCAAGGTTCATAGCAAGGAATTGAGGGTTATAGCGGAAATGGAGAGAGGAAAGCAAAAGACACTGCCGGGCCCGTATGGCCGGCAGTGTCTTTCCGGGGATATTCCAGGGCCGATCAGCCGTTGGCTACGAGCACGCAGAGATCGGCCAGACGGGCCGAGTAGCCGGCTTCGTTATCGTACCAGCTGACCACCTTGATGAAGTTGCCGTCGATGACGTCGGTCATGAGCGAGTCGAAGATGGAAGAATGCTGGTTGCGCACGATGTCGCTCGACACGAGCGGGTCCTCAGAGTAGTAGAGGATCCCCTTGAGCGGACCTGCGGCGGCTTCCTTGAATTTGGCGTTGATCTCGGCCGGAGTCACTTGCTTTTCGACCAGGCAGTTCAACTCGATCATCGAGCCGGTGATCACCGGTACCCGTACGGCGATGGCAGACATCTTGCCGGTGACGGGCGGGTACACCAGGCCTACCGCTGAAGCGGCGCCGGTACTGGTCGGCACGATATTGAAGGCGGCGGCCCGGGCGCGGCGCAGGTCGCGGTGCGGGGAGTCCTGGATGTTTTGGTCGGAGGTATAGGCGTGAATGGTGGTCATGGAGCCCACGACCATGCCCCAGTTCTCATCGACCAGTTTGGCCACCGGGGCCAGGCAGTTGGTGGTGCAGGAGGCATTGGAGAAAATGTGAGCCGAACGGTCGAGTTCATGGTCGTTGACGCCCAGTACGATGGTCTGCACCCCTCCGCCTTTGGCCGGGGCTGAGATCACTACGTCCTTGGCGCCTGCGGTCAGGTGCATGCCGGCTTTTTCTTTGCTGACGAAAATGCCCGTGCATTCGAGCACGATGTCGACACCCATTTCTTTCCAGGGCAGGTTCTCCGGGTTGCGTTCGGCCGAGGCGACGATCTGCTTGCCGTTGACGATCAGATAGTCGTCGGTGGCTTCGACCGTGCCGTCGAAGGGGCCTTGCGCCGAATCGTACTTAAGCAGGTGGGCCAGCGTATGGTTATCGGTGAGGTCATTGATGGCAACCACCTCGATGTCTTTCTTTTGGAGCAGGTTGCGGAAGGTCAGGCGGCCGATCCGGCCAAAACCGTTGATCGCTACTTTTTTTGCCATTGGTTAGTCGGTTTAACTAGGTGAGTGAAGGATAAATCAATCTTAGTGTAAAAATAACAATAATTTCCGGGTTTTAGTTGTTCGCCGGAGGAAGGCTCCAAATTTAAGGAATACTCGTCGAGCTAGCCGGATAAATGAAACAAAATTAATCGTAAACTTTGCCCACAAAAAAAGGCAGCGCTTTTGGAATTTGGGCAAAGGTTATATATTTGCAACGCTTTTGGCAAAACGTTGCGAAAAGCCGGGTAAAATGTGCGCAAATCCGGAACCGGAGGCGCCGCCTAGTTGTTTTTCCAATTCATCATTTTCAGCCGGCCCATTCGTCTAGTGGTTAGGACGCGAGATTTTCATTCTCGAAACAGGGGTTCGATTCCCCTATGGGCTGCAAATGAGTAAGGAGTTTGAGTTTGAGAGTGAGTTTGAGAAGATTCCAATCACACTCAAACTCACACTCACACTCACACTCATACTCACACTCCCTTCCCCGGCCCATTCGTCTAGTGGTTAGGACGCGAGATTTTCATTCTCGAAACAGGGGTTCGATTCCCCTATGGGCTGCAAATGAGTCTTGAGTAT
>JAGQXA010000009.1 GCA_020436865.1 Saprospiraceae bacterium
GGCACGGTCAGCGAAGCCAATTTCTTCCATCCGGAACCCGCTGCCGAGGAGGTCATTACCCGCACCCATGAACCCGGCTATTGGAACCGGCTGAAAAACCTGGAGTTGAGCGAAAAGGAGATCCGCGCGATCGGTTTCCCCCTTTCGGAAATACTGGTACGGCGGGGCACGCACATTTCGAACGGCACGGTGCAATGCGCCCTGTACGCCCAGCAGTACGGAGTGGCCATGAACGTGGCCGGCGGCACCCACCATGCCTTCAGTTACAAGGGCGAAGGCTTCTGCCTGCTCAACGACATCGCCATTGCAGCCAACTACCTGCTCGACCGCAAGCTGGCGCAGCGGATCCTGATCGTCGATCTCGACGTACATCAGGGCAACGGCACGGCTCAGATATTCCGCAACGACGCCCGGGTCTTCACCTTCAGCCTGCACGGAGCGCGCAACTATCCGACGCGCAAGGAGCCTTCCGATCTCGACATCGGCCTGCCCGACAAGACGACCGACGAATACTATCTGCGGGTGTTGCAACAGGTGTTGCCGAGGCTACTCGACACGTTCCAGCCCGAATTCCTCTTTTATCTCTCGGGGGTCGACGTGCTATCGACCGACAAACTGGGCCGCCTGAGCCTGACGCTCGATGGCTGCCGCCGGCGCGATCTTTTTGTGTTGGAAAGTTGCCGCCGCAACGGCATTCCGGTAGCCGTCAGCATGGGCGGAGGGTATTCGGAGCGGATCGCCCACATCGTGGAGGCGCATGCGAATACGTTTCGGGTGGCGCAGGAGGTGTTCTTTTAGGGATCCTTGGGTCCTTTGGTCCAGGGGTCCTTGGGAGGGGCTTCGCTAGGGGCAGTTGGCGGTTGGCAGTTGGCGGTTGGCGGGCGGTTCTAAGGATCCAGGGATCTTTGGACCCTTGGACCTACTTTCCCGTGGTCAGAAGCAAAGAACACTGGTCGTTGGCTACCAACGACTTACAGCCGAAACTCCTGTTCGCATGGGGGCAAAAAAAAAGTCGTACCGAAAGGCACGACTTTTTGATATAATCCCATGAACATATCCAAAAACGAATTTTTCTCGAAAATTATTGGGTGCCAACTTGCAGCAACCGAATAATTCTACTAACTTCGCATCAACAATTGTGTTAGTTAAATCCCTAATTTGATCCCGTGAACTGATTTAGAGCAAGTTAAATCCCGTGAGCAATTCTGAAATTGAAGGCTGATTTTCCCCAAAATCGGCCTTTTTTTATTTGATGCGAGTTCGATATCTTGTTGGGCAAATTTGCTAGAGAAATAGTAAGCGCCCCCCTTTGACAGGGGGACTTACTACTAACAAATTATAATCCCATGAACATATTCTAACTTTTCAAGCGATCGTTTTGAGGTTGGGATCTGTGATAGTAACCCGGCCTGTCTTCAGTCAGGCCGGGGCACCATCAACGAATTATAATCCCATGAACATATTCAAAACGAATTCTACTAACTGCTTTCAACTAGTATTTCTTACCTCTTCTCTTATCCATCATTCACGATACAAATATGCAACGAGTACTCCCCAGGAACAAGGACAAAAATCGCCCTTTGTGAAAATTATTTTTCAACAAAAAACTTCGAAATAAATCCAAATAAAGGTATTTTCACCATCCAATAAAGCCTTATTTGTGAAAATAAACATTCTTAAAACCTCTTTTTTTCGCCAGTTTTTCTGAAAAAAAAGGGCATTTTTTTTCTCCCCAGGCTTGATTTTTTCCGCTCCCCCCTCTTTTTCTACCGTTTTTTGCCGGCCGCCTACCGTCTCTTTGTGGCGGGAAGCTTATTTTGGACGACCGAATGGGGCCATCGTAAGTTTTTTTGCACTGCAGAGGCGCAGAGGCATACAGAGGTCTTTTTTTTGGAAATAGCGTTCTGACCGCGTGTAGCGGTCGGAACGCAAAAGAGACATTGTGTTCCTTCGTGGCAAGACCGGGCAAGTACAAGCAATAAACCCTACTAATTCCTCAGCGCCCTTTTTGGTGAATACTCCCTCCCGGGTACAACTTTGGATAGGGATACATTTGTTTCAGTAGCATAAAATCGATCGCTTGGGCCAACAGACCTTTCTTCCGACAGAGGCGACCAGCACGTTTGTCGACGTGCTGTTGCCCGTAGCCATTCCCAGACCCTACACCTATGCGGTGCCGGAAGAGCTATTGCCGCAAACGGCCTTCGGCGTGCAGGTCGAGGTGCAATTCGGCAAGAACAAACTCTACGCCGGACTGGTCGTGCGCGTACACCAGGAAGCGCCGACCGAATACCGCCCCAAGCCCATCCTGTCGATCATCCGGCCGGAGGCGATCATCCAGCCGCCGCAGTGGGAATTCTGGCAATGGATGGCCAACTACTACGCGTGCATGCCCGGGGAGGTCATGCACGCCGCCCTGCCGGCCAACCTCAAGCTGGCCAGCGAAACGAAGGTATTCCTCAGTCCGCTGTACGACCACTCCTTCGAGGGGCTGTCGGACAAGGAATTCCTCGTCGCCGAGGCGCTGAGCATCCAAAAGGAGCTAAGCATCGGCGAGATCCAGGGCATCCTGCAACAGAAGACGGTCCACCCCATCATCAACCAGTTGCTCGAAAAACGGGTCGTGTATCTGCAGGAAGAGCTTTCCGAAAAATACAAACCGCGGACCGTGGCCTGCGTCGGCCTGCAAGAGCCCTACGACTCGCAACCGGAACTGCTCGAAGAGGCCTTCGAACTATTGAGCCGCTCGAACCGGCAAATGGAGGCGCTGATGGCCTTCATTCAGTTATCCAGGAAAGGGGAGCCGGTGCTGCGACAAATGATCTACGACAAAGCGCAGGTCGACAGCAGCGTGCTCAAAGCCATCGAGAAGAAAGGCATTTTCCGTTTCTATGACCGGGAAGTGAGCCGCCTGCCCGCCGGCGAAGAACCGGTCGACGCGCTTTCACCCTTGTCCGAACAGCAACTCACCGCCCTTGAGCAGATCCGCCGGCATTGGGAGTCGACCCGCGTCGTGCTCCTGCATGGCGTGACCGGCAGCGGAAAGACGCGGGTGTACATGGAGCTCATCCAGGAAACGATCGACCGGGGCGGACAGGTGCTGTACCTCCTCCCCGAGATCGCCTTGACCACCCAGATCATCGCCCGACTGCAGAAGACCTTCGGCGATCAGGTGGCCGTGTATCACTCGCGCCTCAATAACAACGAGCGGGTAGAACTGTGGCGCAACGTGGCCCAGGGCGCGCCCGTGGTGTTGGGCGCCCGCTCCGCGCTTTTCCTCCCCTTCTCCAAGCTCGAACTGGTGGTGGTCGACGAAGAGCACGACCCCTCCTTCAAGCAGCAGGACCCCGCCCCGCGCTACAACGGCCGCGATGCGGGGATCTACCTGGCCACACTTTTCGACGCCCGGGTCATACTCGGCACCGCGACGCCGGCCATCGAGACCTTTTACAACACCAAGAAGGGCAAGTACGGCCTGGTTACGATGCCCGACCGCTTTGGCGGGATCCAGTTGCCCGAGATCGCCATTTCCGACCTGCGCAAAGCCCAACTGAGGGGGAGTCTGCACTCGCATTTCACGGCCGACCTGCTCGAAGCGCTCGAAAAGGCCCTGGCCAACGGCGAGCAGGCCATCCTGTTCCAGAACCGCCGCGGCTACGCCCCCACCCTGCGCTGCACGGCCTGCGGCTGGAACCAGCAGTGCCAGCATTGCGACGTCAGCCTGACCTACCACAAGTACCAGCACAACCTGCAGTGCCACTACTGCGGTTACCGGATGAACCTGCCGAAGAATTGTCCGGCCTGCGGCCACGACGACCTTCGCCTGCAGGGCTTCGGCACAGAGAAGATCGAAGACGAGCTGCAGCTCTACCTACCCGACGCGCGCATCGCCCGGATGGACCTCGACACCGTGCGCAGCAAGAATGCCCACGCCAAGATCATCAACGACTTCGAAGAACGCCGCCTCGACATCCTGGTCGGCACCCAGATGGTGACCAAAGGGCTCGATTTCGACAATGTGGCCGTGGTGGGGGTGGTCAGCGCCGATCAACTGCTGCAATTCCCCGATTTTCGCGCCGGCGAACGCTCCTTCCAACTGCTGACCCAGGTGGCGGGTCGCTCCGGACGCCAGAACAAACGCGGCAACGTGATCATCCAGGCCGCCAACATCCAACACCCCGTGCTCGGAGAAACCATCGCCAACGACTATAAAGCCTTTTACGCCCGCGAGATCATGGAGCGGCAGGCCTTTAAATACCCGCCTTTCGTGCGACTGATCAAGATCACCCTCAAGCACAAGAAACTCGACACGCTGCACAAGGGCGGCGCCGTGTTCGCCAAGCACCTCAAGCACAAACTGGGCACCCGCGTGATCGGTCCGGCCGTGCCCTACGTCTCGCGCGTACGCGGCTACTACCTGCTCGATCTCCTTCTCAAACTGGAGCGGCAACCGGCCCTCATGCAGGCCAGCAAAGACCTCATCGCGGAGGCTACTTACGTGCTGCACCGCACGGAGGGCTGCTCGACCGTGCGCGTGAATGTGGATGTGGATCCGAATTGAAAGGAGCGCCAGGGGGCGCGGGTGAAAAGGGGAGAAAGGGCAGTTGGCAGGTACAGTTGGCAGGGGCGCTTCGCAGCGCAAGGGAGCGAGGGGGCATGCCTTCGCTGATCCCGATAGCGATCGGGAACGGCAAGGCAAGCAAGGGGGCATGCTCCGAAGGAGCGCCGTAGGACCTCGTAGAGGTCCCCCCTCTATAGATGATAACGAGGATAGAATGTCCGAATGCCATTCGGACCAACATCCAACATCCAAAATATGTCCCATCTCATCATCGGCGCAACCGGCAAATCCGGCGAAGCGGTTGTGCGACAACTAGCCGGCAGCGGATTGCCCGTGCGGGCGGCCGGACGTGACGCGGAGAAGGTACGCCGGCATTTCGGCGCCCTGCCAGTAGAACCGGTGGCTTTCGACTTCGGCGAGGCCGGCAGCTATGCGAGGGCCTTAGCCGACGTGAGCCACGTCTTCTTCATCGCCCCGCCGAACGCGACAGACTCTGGCCCGGTAGAGCGCTTTCTGGCGGAGGCCGTACGCAGCGGCGTGCAGCACCTGACCTTTCATTCCGGGCGCACCACGGGCGACATCGCCGGACGGCCGCTGAACAACATCGAGAAGCTCGTAGCTGCCTCGGGCCTGTCATACACCATTCTGCGGCCCGGCTGGTTCATGCAGAACTTCGGGACCTGGTTCCTGCACGATCTGCGAGACGAAGGCAAGCTATATCTGCCGGCCGGCCGGAGCAAGTCGGCTTTTGTCGACGTACGCGACACAGCGGCGGTGGTCGAGCGCACCTTCACCGAGCCCATCCACGACGGCCACACTTACGAGCTGACCAGCGATCAGGCGCTCGACCACTACGAGGTGGCGGCCTTATTCACCCGCATCCTACACCGAAAGATCGAGTACGTGGAATTAAGTCCGGAGGAGTACATCGCCCGCGAGCTAGCGCAAGGCCATAGTGAGTCGGCGGCCCGTTTCACGGTCGGCCTCTACGAGATCGTCAAGACCGGCAAGGAGGCCCATATTTCACCTGACATTCCAAATATCCTTGGGCGGCCGCCGATCCGCCTCGAGCAGTACATCGAAGATTTTGCCGACTTGTGGGAAAGGTAAAGGGGCGGTGAAGTTTCTCACCACAAAACACAAAGGAACACAAAAGTTTTTTGCGACCGGACCGCTCCTCGCGGTCCGATCGCTATTCCAGTGCAATCACCTCCCCCTTTGTGTACTTTTGTATCTTTTGTGGTTCAAAAACAAAACATGATCCCCCGCATTACCCTCTCGGCCGACGGCCCTTCGATTTCCCGCCTGGTGGCGGGCTGTATGAAATGGGGCGCCTGGGGCAAACAACTCAGTCCGCAGGACACCCTTCGCCTTGTGGAGCAATGCCTCGAGATCGGCCTGACCACTTTCGACCATGCCGACATCTACGGCCACTACACCACCGAGGCCGACTTCGGCAGAGCCCTGGCGCTACAGCCCTCGCTACGCGACCAGATCGAGCTCGTCAGCAAATGCGGCATCCGGCTGGTCACCCCGAACCGGCCGGAGAACCGGATCAAGTCGTACGACACCAGCAAGGAGTATATCTTGTGGTCGGTCGATCAATCGCTGCGCGCCCTGCAGACCGACCGGCTCGAGCTGTTGCTGATCCATCGTCCTTCCCCCCTGATGGATCCGCACGAGATTGCCGAGGCCTTTACGGCCTTGAGCGCGGCGGGAAAGGTCTTGCATTTCGGCGTATCGAACTTCACCCCCAGCCAGTTTGCGATGCTGTACGAGCTGTTTCCGCTCGTCACCAACCAGGTACGCGCTTCGGTGCGCCATCTCGATCCCTTCCTCGACGGTGTTTTCGACCAGGCCCAGCGACTCCGCCTGGCGCCGATGGCGTGGTCGCCCCTCGGCGGCGGCGGCCTGTTCGAGTTGCCTGGCGACACACAGGCGCGGCGCATCCACCGGGTCGCCGAAGAGCTCGGCGAAAAGTACGGCCTTGCCTTCGACCAGCTCCTGATCGCCTGGCTGCTGTGCCATCCGGCGCAGATCGTGCCCGTGCTCGGCTCGGGGCGCTTCGAGCGCATCCAGCGCGTCGCAAGAGCTTTTGAAGTCGAACTAGAGCCCGAAGACTGGTTCCGCCTCTGGCAGGCTTCGACCGGTGAGGAGGTGCCCTGATTTTTTACAATTCTCCCGCCCTCCACTGCTTGCATATTGCCGGGAACTTCGTATATTTGCACTCGCCTTTCGAAAAAACGTCGAACGCGACGTTGGAAACGGCTCAAAACGGGGGTATAGCTCAGCTGGCTAGAGCGCTTGCATGGCATGCAAGAGGTCCGGGGTTCGAATCCCCGTATCTCCACCAAGTGAGTACAGAGTTGGAGTGTGAGTTTGGAGTGTGAGTCTGCCTTCGGCACGACAAGCATCTAGAACAAAATGCCTTCTGCGACTATGGGTTGCAGGAGGCGTTTTGCGTTGTGGGGGGATCTCTGGACCTGTTTTGCTCTTGGCCTGTTCGTTCGCATTTTGTATCTTGTTCATCGAACCAAATGACCAGATATGAAAACCTATCCTTTCGTTCCCTTGTCCCTTTTTTCGGTATTTTTCTTTTTCCCTTCGCTGTGCGCGCAGACTCAATTGGGGAGCAATTTGCTGGGATTGACAGACGCTGACCGCTTTGGGATCTATATTTCCTTTTCGAACGACGGAAGCCGGATCGCCGTGGCGGCCAATCAGGCTCCCGGATCGGGCTTCACCCGAGGGCAGATCCACATTTTCGAATACGACGGCGCCGAATGGCAACTGTTGGGCGAACCCATCGAGGGGGAGGCCGACGGCGACAGAACGCGGTCGGCTTCTCTGTCGGCCGACGGGAGCCGGGTAGCGGTCGGGGCGCCGTTCAACAGCGAGGGCGGACCGGAATCGGGTAATGCCCGGGTGTTCGAGTATCAGGACGGCAGTTGGGTGCAGTTGGGTAGCAACCTGGTCGGAGAAGCAGCCGGCGACGCGTTCGGCCGATCGATCTCTCTCTCGGCCGACGGGCAGCGCGTGGCGGTCGGCGCCTATTTCAACGACGCCGAGGGGCCGGGCCTATCCTACGGGCACACCCGGGTTTTCGAATACGACGGAGTCGACTGGATCCAGCTGGGCGCCGATATCGACGGCGAAAAGTCGGGCGACTATGCCGGTTGGTCGGTGTCGCTCTCGGCCGACGGTGGCCGAGTGGCCGTCGGCGCGCGCCTACACGACGGCATCGGCGACGACGCCGGGCAGGTGCGGGTGTATGAATTCGACAATGGCGCCTGGGTACAACTGGGCGAAGGGATCGACGCGGAAGCCCCTGGCGACAACATGGGCTTTGCCGTTTCCCTCTCTGCTGCCGGCGACCGGGTGGCGACAGGCGCCCCCGGCAATAGTGGCGGCGGGAGTGCACGCGGCCAGGTTCGGGTCTACGAATACCAAGGCAGCGATTGGGTGCAACTAGGGGCCGATATCGACGGCGTGGCAGACCAGGAGCAATTCGGATTCTCCGTTTCCCTTTCGGCCGACGGAAACCGCC
>JAGQXA010000727.1 GCA_020436865.1 Saprospiraceae bacterium
CCGTCGATGCCGACCCAGACCTCCTGGCTGCCGATGCCGTTCGGCCAGTTTCGGTAGCGGTTCCATTGCAGGCTGACCGTGCGGGTGCATGGATCCAGCTCACTGGAGAGGTAGAGCGTACTGTGCGGGTTGAGAAAAATGCTGGTATTGCCGCAAGGGTCGAGGGCCAGTACGTAGTAGAGTTCGGACTGGTTGAGCGGATCGGCGCCGTCGTCGACATAGGTCGTACCGGTAAATACCGTGTCGATGATGTCGACATTGCCGGCGATCAGCCGGTACACGATATAAGCGTACACTTCCGGAGAAGAGCTTTCCACCCAACTAAGCTCGATGTCTTCTCCGACGACGGTGACGTACTCCAGCACTGCCACTTCCGGAAGCCGGTTGTCGAGCGTGTCGGACGAAAGTTGCGGTTGTCCGGGGCAGTCGTAGTCGCTCACCATATAGTAATACCACATGGCGTTGGTGGGATTGGGGTGCACATAGGTGGTCTGCGCCGGATCGGTGATGCTGGCCAGCAAGGTGTAGGGCCCGTCGGGATCGTCGCTGAAGAAAATGTCGTAGCTGTCGAACGGCCCGCAGTTGTTGACGGGCAGTTCCCAAATGAGGGTATCTCCCCGCAGGCACAACAACTCCGGCGGAAATATCTGGGCGGAAGTACCAACGGTACACCCACCAATGAAAAAGATAAACGTCCAAATCCTTATTCTCATAACTATCTACTGTTCTACCCCGATCGACTGGTTTTTGTTCGAGAAGGAGGGCGCCATCTATTCGTTTGATTGCGATTCCGAGAAGCGCCGCTCCAATTCCGTCATCGGGAAGCGGTCGACCAGGCGGTACTCGGTTTTGAAATCATCGGTGATGTTTTTGCGGAAGTACACCAGTCCCAGACCGCGGGCGTAGATCTCCAGGCCGTCGAATTCATGTTCGGCGTGGCCGTCCTTTTCGATGTCCACTAATTCCCGAACGTAAAAGCGCACGGCATCGTATGTTTGGTCGCGGTAAGTGATCGTCGTGTCGCCCAGATACTGCCGGTTGCGGATCAGATGGGTGGTGGCGGTGCTGTCGACCGTATTCTGCCAGCTGATCGAATAAAGCAGGACCTTGTGCGGGTCGGGCGGGCCGAAAGGGAAGACATTGCCCTCGGCGATCTGCACGGGCACTTTGCGTTGCTTGCCGGTGGAGTCGGTTTCGTAGAGGTAAAAATCGGCCAGCAACATGCCATTGGATACGGCCTCTTCCCGCAGAAACTGGAAGGGCTGAAACTGGTGGTCGTAATACATTCCGGTCAGGAAGGTGCTGTCTCCTTGTTCGAGGGTGCGATAATACCAGTAGAAAGGAGGGTCGAGCTCGTCGCCAGCTGAGCGGTATTCGTATACCTGACCTTCCGCCAATTCGGCAAGCGGATAGTAAAAATCCCGCAGATCGGCCGCTTCCTGGGTGCATCCGCCCAACAAACAGCCCGCCAAAATGGCGAGCAGGGAGCTGAAAAACAGGGCAACTTGCAAGCTCTTCATGTTGTTTCCTTTTTGTGTGCCATTTTGGCATGTTTTCCACCTTTGATCGCCAGGTGGTACAAATGTTGGTAAAGGCAATTACAGGCACTTTGCCACGCAAATATATTTTATCTTTGCCATTCCAATCTGTGGAGGCATTCACTCCCCCCTTGGGATCGCGATCCATCTTTCATTCTACAATCGCCTGCAATCATGTTAGACTTTTTTTCAAAAGGGGTCAAGAAAATATTCGGCACAAAATATGAACGGGACGTAGCGAAGTATGGTCCCGTCGTCGACGAGATCAACGACATCTACGAGGGGCTGCACGGCCTCAGCAACGACGATCTGCGTCAAAAAACCCATGCTTTTCGCCAGCGCATTGCCGATTACTTGTCCGAGATCGATCAGGAGATCGAGTCCATCCTCGCCGAAGCCCGCGAGGAAGAGGATATCTACCATAAAGAAGAGCTATTCAAAGAGGTCGATCAACTCCGCGACGACCGCAACAAGGCCCTCGAAGAAGTATTGCTCGAGCTTCTTCCCGAAGCCTTTGCCGTAGTAAAAGAAACCGCCCGTCGCTTTTCGGAGAACGAAGAACTGACCGTCACCGCCACCGAGCACGATCGCAACCTGGCCGCCGTGCCGGGCAAATCGTATGTCCGGATCGAAGGCGACCGCGCCATCTGGAAGAATTCCTGGGTAGCAGCCGGCGGCGAGGTGACCTGGAATATGGTACACTACGACGTGCAGTTGATCGGCGGCCAGGTGCTCCACGACGGCAAGATCGCCGAGATGGCAACAGGGGAGGGTAAAACCCTCGTCGCCACCCTGCCGGCCTATCTGAACGGCCTCTCGGGGCAGGGCGTGCATGTGGTGACGGTGAACGACTACCTGGCCCGGCGCGACAGCGAATGGGTCGGCCCCATCTTCGAGTTCCTGTTCCTGACCATCGACTGTATCGATAAATACAAACCGCATTCCGACGAACGCATTCGCGCCTATCGTTGCGATATCACCTATGGCACCAACAACGAATTCGGTTTCGACTACCTGCGCGACAACATGGTGCGCTCGCTGGACGAAAAGGTGCAGCGCAAGCACCACTTCGCCATGGTTGACGAGGTCGACTCAGTGCTCGTCGACGACGCCCGTACGCCGCTGATCATCTCCGGTCCGGTACCTAAGGGCTCCGAAGATCAGGAGTACCAGGCCTTGCGCCCCCACGTGGAAAAACTCCTCGAAGCCCAGCGTCGCCTGGCCACGCAATACCTGGCCGATGCCCGCAAACAGATCGCAGAGGGCGATACCGGTTATCAGGAAGGCGAAGGCGGTATGGCGCTGCTGCGCGCCCACCGGGCCTTGCCGAAATACCGGCCCCTCATCAAGTTCCTTAGCGAGGAAGGGGTGAAAGTGACCCTGCAGAAGGCCGAAAACTTCTACATGCAGGAGCAGTCGAAAAACATGCACATCGCCGACGAGCCCTTGCTCTTTACGATCGACGAAAAGAACCGCAACGTAGAACTGACGGAAAAGGGCACCGATTATCTGGCACAGGGCAACGACGACCCCAATTTCTTCGTCATGCCCGACATCGCCACGGAGATGGTCGGCATCGACGGCGACGAAGACATGGCGCCCGACGAAAAGGAGGAGGCAAAGCTGCGCGTATCGCAGGATTTTGCCGTCAAGTCGAAACGCCTGCACGCCATCAGCCAGTTGCTAAAGGCCTATACCCTCTTCGAGCGCGACGAAGAATACATTGTCGTGGAAGGGCAGGTCAAGATCGTCGACGAACAAACCGGCCGCGTGATGGAGGGTCGGCGGTACTCCGACGGCCTACACCAGGCCCTCGAAGCCAAGGAGAACGTCAAGGTCGGCGATATTACGCAGACCTACGCTACCGTCACCCTGCAGAACTACTTCCGGATGTACCACAAACTATCCGGTATGACCGGTACGGCCGAAACGGAAGCCAGCGAGTTCTGGGAGATCTACAAACTCGACGTGGTGGTCATCCCGACGAACCGTCCCATAATCCGCGACGACCGCAACGATCTCGTGTTCAAGACCGCCCGGGAGAAGTTCAATGCCGTGATCGACGAGATCGTGAATTTGCGCGAGGCCGGGCGACCCGTGTTGGTCGGTACCACCTCGGTGGATATTTCGGAAAAACTCAGCCGGATGCTCCAACTCAAGGGCATCCCGCACAACGTGCTCAACGCCAAGCAGCACCAGCGCGAAGCGGAAGTGGTTGCCGAAGCCGGTAAGCCGGGAAAAGTGACCATCGCCACCAACATGGCCGGACGGGGTACCGACATCAAGATCACCGAAGATGTGCGCAAAGCCGGCGGTCTGGCCATTATCGGTACGGAACGCCACGACTCGCGCCGGGTAGACCGCCAGCTGCGCGGACGTGCGGGTCGCCAAGGCGATCCAGGCTCTTCCCAGTTTTACGTATCGCTGGAAGACAACCTCATGCGCCTGTTCCAGTCGGAGCGCATTGCCCGTTTGATGGACCGCATGGGCCACAAGGAAGGCGAAGTGATCCAGCATTCGATGGTGACCAAGTCGATCGAACGTGCCCAGAAGAAGGTCGAAGAGAACAACTTCGGCATCCGCAAGCGCTTGCTGGAGTACGACGACGTGATGAACATTCAGCGGGAGGCGATCTATAAGCGTCGCGAAAATGCCCTCTCGGGCGAGCGTTTGGCGGTCGACCTCAACAATATGTTCGAGTCGATGACGGAAAGCCTGGTGGCCGACCACAAGAATAACGGCGCCTTCGAATCCTTCCGCCGCGAATCGATCGCGCTGCTCGGCCTCGATCCGCAGATCGATCCGATCGACTTCCAGGAGGGTTCGATCGATCAGGTCGACGAGCGCTATCGCACGCAATTCAACGAATTCTACCACCGGAAGGGGCAACACATCACCGACGCCCTGATGCCGGTGATCCGCAACGTACACGAGAACGAAGGGCATCGCTACAAGCGCATCGCTATCCCGTTCACCGATGGTCGCAGCAAAGTGCTGCCGATTGCCGCCGACCTGGCTACCGCCGTGGAAAGCAATGGCAAGTCGGTCATGCGCGATATCGAAAAGGCCGTCACCCTGGCGATCATCGACGAACGCTGGAAAGAACATCTGCGGGCCATGGACGAACTGAAAGATGCCGTACAGGCTGCCTCCTTCGAGCAGAAAGACCCGCTGGTCGTTTATAAGATGGAGGCCTATAACCTGTTCGAGCACCTGATGTTCACGATCAACGAAGAGGTGACCTCCTATCTGTCGAAAGGCACGATCGTTTTCCAGGATGGACGTACTCTTGAAGAAGCACGCGAGCAACGCACCGATCTTAGCCGGGTGCAAACCAACCGTACCGAGGAGGAGGCCAGAGCCGCCGCCGAGGGGGTCAGCCGCCGCTCCAAGCCGCAAACCTTTAAGCGACAGGATAAAAAAGTAGGCCGCAACGATCCCTGCCCCTGTGGCAGCGGCAAGAAGTACAAGCATTGTCATGGGGCCAATGCCTGACCAAACAGGCAGAAGGGCTCCCTTCTTATGGGGATTTTCTGAAAAACGGAGCTTGTCCGCAACGGGGATAAGCAATTTTTATCCTATCTTTCCCGCCACATAACAGAGTGTCGACCGGCAACCGGTTTGTTGTCGGACGGGTGGCCGGTCGATCCTTCCCGCTGCTTCAAGCTCGCAGATGCGCGAGTGATGTGCCTCCGAAAAATCGGAGAAACTCGTTGCAGCGAGGGCTTACAAAGGCGGATGAGCCGGAAGCCAGCGACCTTCCGGCCATTGAATAGGGCACGATCATCTTTCTGGCGTCAACCGGAGGTGAAATGCTACTAGGACTCCATTGAAACTATTTGAAACCGAAAAAGACCTTTCATGCGGCTGGCTGGTATTATCGACCACACCATACTGAAACCCGACTGCTCTATGGACGAAATCAAGCGTCTGTGTGCCGAGGCGGTGAAGTATGAATTCAAGGCGGTTTGTATTCCTCCCTTTTACATCAAGGAGGCGGCGCAATTGCTCGAAAAAGCACCTGTGAAGGTAGCCGGCGTGATCGGTTTCCCTATGGGATACTCGGCCACGGCGGCCAAGGTAGAAGAGATCAAGCGCGCGATCAACGACGGGGCCGACGAACTCGACGTCGTGATCAACATCTGTGCCGTCAAGAGCGGCAACTGGAACTACGTGCGCAACGACATCGATAGCATGACCCTCGCAACCCATTCGCGCGGCAAGGTTATCAAGGTGATCATCGAAACCGGCCTTCTGTCGACCGACGAGATCAAGAAGTTGTGCGGCATGTGCAGCCAGGCAGGGGTCGACTTCGTCAAAACCTCCACCGGATTCAATGCGGCCGGAGCCAATGTCGAAACCGTCGAATTCCTGCGCGCCAATTTACCGGCTTCGATCAAGATCAAAGCCAGCGGCGGCATTCGCTCCGTTCAGGATGCCGAACGCCTGGTGGCCGCCGGCGCCGATCGCCTGGGTAGTTCGGCCGGCGTACAGATCGTGTCGAGCGCCGGATAGTCTGCCTTTCCCATCACAGTGATCTCTTGGCGAGGTTTCGGCAACAGGCCCTTAAGCGCTTCTGCCTACAATTCGTATATTTGGAAAAATATCGATCATGAAACGCTTCTTGTTTCTCTTTGCGGTGGCTTCGATCCTGGGGAAGACAGTCGATGCGCAAGATAATGTCAGCGTATATGCCCCTCCGGCCATCGAACAATTGATGAGCCAGTTCGTCGAGTCCAACAAGGCTCTGCAGGTCGTCGAGGGCTGGCGGATCCAACTGTTGGCGACCACCGACCGGCAGCGCATGGAATATGCCTTGCAGCAATTCCGTTCCCTGTACCCCAGCATTCCGATCGATTGGGTGCATGTGGCTCCCTATTACAAGCTCCAGGCGGGCGCTTTCTCTTCCAAGCTGGCCGCGATGCGCATCCTCTATATCATCCAGCGCGACTATCCCGGGGCTTACCCCATTATTGACAAGAATATCCGGCAAGAAGACCTTTTGTACGGAGGCTAGATCGATCTGTTGAGGACATGGCAAGACGCTTGGGAAGAAATATCGATTGGATGACCTTTTCGCTCTACCTGGCGATGGTAGGCATCGGTTGGCTGATGATCTATACCGTGGGGTACAGCGAGGATTATTCGAAGGGCTTTTCCCATTTCATGTTCGAAACGCAAGTGGGCAAGCAAACGATCTGGATCGGCATTGCCTTTGCCGTCTTTCTTTTTACCTATATCATCGACCGAAAATTCTGGGAAACCTTTGCCTACCCGATCTATGGGGTCGGATTGGTATTGCTGGTAGCGGTGCTGATCTTCGGCAGGGAGATCAAGGGGGCAACGTCTTGGTTTGCCTTCGGTAGCTTTACCTTCCAGCCCTCCGAGTTTGCCAAGTTCGGAACGGCGCTGGCCATGGCGGCCTACCTGAGCACCTATCGCGTCAACCTGCGCCAGCTTCGGCATCAGGTCCTCGCGCTGGGTTTGATCCTCGTTCCGACGGGTTTGATCCTGTTGCAGCCCGACGCGGGCTCGGCGCTGGTGTTTCTTTCCTTTCTGATGCTCATGTACCGCGAGGGTTTTCCGGCAAATGTGTATATCCTGGGTTTTACGTCGATCGTGCTCTTGTTGCTGGGTTTTGTCTATCCGCCCGGGCAACTGTTGTTGGGCCTGGGCCTGCTGGGCTTGCTTGCCTTGTTGTTCGGGCTGCGAAAAGGCCGGCTGTATTGGTTGCTCGGCTGGGGCGGGCTGGCAGCGGGGGTGATCCTGTTTTTCAAGCCGGCTCATCTGCTGTACTTTGCCGGCGGGCTGGGAGGCTTGCTGCTGATCTTTTCCGTCGTGAACTGGGTCAAGAAGAACACGCAACTGGCTACCCTGGTTTTACCGGTGGTGCTCTATGGCGCCATGCTCGTGTATGTTTCTGATTTTACCTTCCACAACTTCCTCAAGCCGCATCAGCAGGATCGCATTAACGTTTGGCTGAATCCGGCCAAATGCGATCGTCAGGGCTCCCTTTACAATGTGTTGCAATCTAAGATGGCCATTGGTTCGGGAGGGCTGCAGGGGAAAGGCTTCCTGGAGGGCACGCTCACCAAGGGCAACTTCGTGCCCGAGCAAAGTACCGACTTCATTTTTTGCACCATCGGCGAAGAGCAGGGTTTTGTCGGCACCTTTGCGATCATCGGGCTGTTTCTGCTGCTGTTGTTGCGGATCGTGACCATCGCCGAACGACAGCGGTCGGCTTTCGCGAAATGCTATGCTTATGGAGTGTTGGGCATCCTGTTCGTACACATCGTTGTCAACATTGGAATGACCATGGGCCTGATGCCGATCATCGGCATTCCGCTGCCGTTGATCAGTAAAGGAGGATCTTCCCTGCTGGGCTTCACGGTGATGATCGCGGTACTGCTGAAACTCGACGGCAGCCGGCATCGCAACTCCGTGTAGCCGCTGCTGCGCAAACCTGAAAAAGCGTACCTTTGGCCGTCAACAAACCATGTGCGGCTTGGAATTCATTCTCGAACATACTGAAGCGCAAAGTTCTGCCCGTGCCGGGCTGATCCGGACGGATCACGGCGAGATCCAAACGCCGATCTTTATGCCGGTCGGCACTCTCGGTACGGTCAAAGCCGTGCATCAGCGCGAGCTCGACGAGCAGATCCACGCTCAGATCATCTTGGGAAATACTTATCATCTCTACTTGCGGCCAGGCATAGAGGTGTTGGAAAGTGC
>JAGQXA010000728.1 GCA_020436865.1 Saprospiraceae bacterium
CGGCGGCTTTGGTCGTCGAAGTTCTGCGTACCCATGAGAATAGGAGCCGACAACACCAATGCCGAAGCCAGTCCGGCCATTGCCACTCCGCTCGACGGAACGCGACTTCGCAGCAGATCGAAGACGGCTAATACGCCCATGCCGATCCATATGCAATAGGTGAAGATCGATCCGACGAGCACATAGTCGCGCTCGCGCGGCTCGTTGGGTGGCTGGTTGGAGTAAATGATGATGCCGATCCCTGTGATGATGAACAGCGCCAGAAGCGCCATGGCGTCGTTGTTGCGCCACTTGAAATGAAACCCGAGGCCCAGTAGGCCAAAGAGTAAGGGCAGCATGTAGTACTTGTTCCGTCCTTCGTCTTCCTTCATCACCTCCGGCATTTCGTCTTGGTTATACAGCCGCCATTCGTCGAGGAATTTGATCCCGGTGATCCAGTGTCCGCTCTTCGGATCCCAGGGGAAGAAGCCCTGCTCGCCGTTCTGTCGACCGGAGAAGTTCCACATGAAATAGCGCCAGTACATCCAACCTAACTGGTAGCGCACCATGAACGAAATGTTCTCGAACTGGCTGGGTTTGCCCGACTCTCCGCCGCGCCAGGCTTCGTAGAGGGCGTCGCGGTTCTGCGTATTGTCGCCCATACGCGGAAAGAGCATCTTGTCGGAACTGCGATACTCGTAGGAGACGCGCTCGTCGATGACCTGATATTCGCCCGCTTCTTCTACATAATCGTAGCGATCCGTGAAATCGTTGTCGACCGGCCGCGCACCGTACCAGGGTCCGTACAGCAGGGGCCGTTCGCCGTACTGCTCGCGGTTGAGGTAAGGCACCAGGCGCTCGGCGTTCGACGGGCTGTTCATGTTGATCGGCGGGTTGGCATTGGCTCGCACCACCACCATGCCGATATGGGCAAAAGCGTAGATCACCAGCGCAGCGCCGATGATCGTCATTTGCAGATTATGGCTCTGCTTCTGGTGTGCGTATCGCAGCCCCAGATAGATCAGCCCGCCGACAATGAGCAACACCGGGATAATGCCGCTGTGCTTGGGCAGTCCCAACCCATTGACGGTAAACAACTCGAGTGAAGCCCATAATTTCGGGAGACCCAGAATGATGAATACCTGGATACCCACGATCAGGCCCATGCCCACGGCTGCGGCGCCGACCATTCCCCAGAAGGTCTGTTGCCGGTATTTCTTGAAATAGTAGAACATGGCCAGGGCCGGAAAGGTCAGCAAGCTCAACAAGTGAATGCCGATCGACAGCCCGGCCGAAAAAATGGCGAAGATCAACCAACGATCCACTTGCGGATTGTCGGGCAATATGTACCACTTGATCATCGCCCAGAGGGTCATCGTGGTGAAGAAGGTCGACATGGCGTAGACTTCCCCCTCTACGGCCGAAAACCAAACCGAGGTCGCAAAAGCAGTCGACAGACCGGCAACGAGGCCCGCGCCCGCCAAGGCGATCAGCTGCGCCAGATCAGGCGCTTCCTGACGCCCGGCCAGCGCCAGTTTGCCCAACATCATCGTGATCCAGGCAATGAACATGGCCGCCAGGGCCGAGCATAGCCCGGAAAGGAGGTTCACCGCAAAAGCAATGTCGGAAGGGGTGTCGGAGATCAAGCCGGCCACATAGGTGAACATGCGACCGATGAGCAGAAAAAGCGGCGCTCCCGGCGGGTGTACGACCTGTAATTTGTCGGCTCCGGTGATAAACTCGCCGCAGTCCCACAAACTTCCCGTGCGATCGGCCGAAAAGAAGTAAACGGTCATGGCGATCGCAAATACCAGCCAACCCACCAGATTGGTTAGTCGCTTTTGATTCATCGTCAATTGGTTATGTTACAATTAGTTATCGCATTCGATGCGAGAATTGCAAAGGTAGTAAATATATTCAGGATGCTGGATACTGGATACGGGATACTGGCGCCTTGCGAACTTCCCTTATCTTTGCACAAAAAGCAATGAAGTACCTCTTCCTGCTTTTGCTGATCTACTTCGGCTACCGGATGTTCACCAAAAATTCACTGCAGCCGCCGCGGGAACGCGAACGCCGCAGAGATGACGACGACGACGATCGCCTCGAATCCCCACAGCCGCGTTTTACCAAACGGGGAGGCGACTATATCGATTATGAAGAAGTGGAAGATTAACGAGGCCAGACTATTTTACCTAAACGTTTTCTTTTGAAACCCGAACCTCTCTTTTTTCGCATCGGCGACCTGGTCCTGTATCGCAACAACCAGTTGATCGCCTTCAATAAGCCGGCTACCCTGCCTGTACTGAGCGACAAGACCCAGGACAAGCCCTTGCTGGCTCTGGCTGAGATCTATTGCCATACCCGCCTCTATCCGGTGCATCGCATCGATCGACCGGCGAGCGGGATCGTGCTTTTTGCCCGGACCAAGCAGGCCGCCAGCGCGCTCAACGAACAGTTCCAAAACCGCAGCATCCGCAAAACCTACCTGGCCGTCGTGAGCGAACTGCCCGCCACGCCCGAAGGAACGCTGATCCACTTTCTGGAAAAAAACGCGCAGCAAAACCGCTCGATCGCCTATCCGGACGAACGTCCGAATGCCCTTCGCGCCGAACTGCACTATCGCCACCTCGACAGCATCGACCGCTACCACCTGCTCGAGATCGAACTGCTCACCGGCCGGCACCACCAGATCCGCGCTCAACTGGCGGCCATCGGCTGTCCGATCAAAGGCGACGACAAGTATGGCGCCAAACGGGGCAACCGCGATCGCTCCATCCACCTCCATGCCTGGAAACTGGCCTTCGATCATCCGGTCTCCGGCGAACGGGAGGAGATCGTCGCCCCCATCCCGGAAGAAAAGGTGTGGCAGGCGTTCAGCTGGCAGTGAACAGTTGGCAGTTGGCAGATGCAGTTGACGGGATCCTGCCAACTGTATCTGCCAACTGCCAACTGTTACCGCTCACTGCTCCAAATACTCCTCCAGCGTGCGCACCTTCATCGGGCCCCGACCCTCTTTCGCCAGGCGTTCGTTCAATTGCTCCATCTGAGTGCGGTAAGCTTCAAATTTGGCCTGTACCGCCCCCAATTGTTCTTCGAGCAGATCGGTCTTCGTCAACTGGCCCTCGGAAGGACGACCGGGATACTGGCTGATGCCGAGGAAAAGATTGGAGATCTCCTCCCGCAAATTGCTGCCCTCGTGTACGTAAAAATCGCCTTCGAGTGAAACGAGCGACTCCTTGTATTGACGCGTTTCCTTTTCAAAGGCGTCCATGCTGGCCGTCAGCTTTTTAGATAGCCCCTCGCGGTTTTCGGCCGCTTGCTGATGCATTTCTTCCAGGCTATAGTAAATGTACCCCAACTGGTTGGTCATGTCGTACAGCCGCATCTGCGTGCGGTGGGCCAACTTGCGATCGTCGGCCGGGTAGCGCTCGGCGGCCTTCGGATCAAACTGCAGGTCGAACGCGGTCGAGAATTCGGCTTTCCCTTTCACCACCTTGACCGTATACCGCCCTTCCGGCAGGGTGGGCGGCAGGATCGAACCGAACAAAGCGGTGCGGTTCATGGTCGGCGCAGCCTTAGGCATTGGAAGACGGGTCGACAGTTCCACCACGTTGATCCCCGCGCTCTTGCCCGCGGGCAGTTCGCGGATCAGTTGCCCCGACTCGTCGTATACCTCGATGGCCATTTTGCCGAAGGTGTGTCTTTTGCGCAGGTAGTAGGCGATGCGGGCGGCATCGCGTGGGTTCTCCCCCGCAAACTGTCCGGCGCCGCCAAAGGGCGTGCCGCCACGCGAGAGGGTCAGGTAGGTCGGACCGGTTGCGAAGAAATGAAGGTCCTCTTCCAGCATTCCCGCGTCGATCTGCCGCAACAGGCGCAGGTCGTCGAGCAGATAGATGCCGCGTCCGTGCGTACCGACGACCAGCGCGTGGTCGCGCGGATGAATGGCGAGGGCCCGTACGCCTACCCTGGGTAGGTTGTTGTCGAAGCGGCGCCAACTGCTGCCGTCGTCGAGGGTGACGTACAATCC
>JAGQXA010000729.1 GCA_020436865.1 Saprospiraceae bacterium
CAGGGCTTTCAGCGAGAGGACCTCCTCACGGAACAGTCGCGGGAAGGTTGGGAAAAGTGGAAGAAGGAAAGCCGCTACGAGCCGAAGATCAATGTAGAGAATCACGATACGATCGGGATGCTGGCGCTGGATGAGCACGGGCAGTTGGCGGGCGCTTGTACGACGAGCGGACTGGCCTACAAGATGCACGGGCGGGTCGGCGATTCGCCGATCATCGGGGCCGGCTTGTTCGTCGACGGCGAAGTGGGCGCCGCAGTGGCCACCGGCCTGGGCGAGGAGATCATTCGCACGGCAGGGGCCTTTCTGATCGTCGAGTTGATGCGGCAGGGAAGGAGTCCGCAGGAAGCCTGCGAAGAAGCGATCCGTCGCTTCCTGCGCAAGGAGGACAAACCGGAATTCCAGGTCGGCTACCTGGCGATGGATCGCAACGGCCGTGTGGGCGCTTGCAGCATTTATCCGGGGTTCGACTACGCGTATTTTATAGAAGGGCAGCAGGAGATGGTTCCGTCGGTCCATCTGGCCTAGGGCGCATCGCCGGGGCAAGTATTTGAGATATCTGGGAAAGGGTTCCCTGAAAATATTGAAAGCCACTATATGGGTCAGTCACCACTGCGAGTGATCATTGCCGACGACCATCGGATCTTCCTGGAGGGAGTCAAGTCGGTATTGGACAAGATCGGATCGTTCTGCGTGGAAGTGGTCGGAGAGGCCGTCAACGGCCAGGAAGCCCTGGAGTTGGTCCGGGAGCACCCGGTCGATCTATTGCTGCTCGATCTGAACATGCCGGTGATAGACGGGCTTCAGGTTTTGGCGGTTTTGCAGGCGGAACGCCGGAAGAAGATAAAGACGATCGTACTGACGATGTATGATGACCCACGGATCGTCAAGTCGGCGTTCAAACGGGGCGCCAAGGGCTTCTTGCTGAAGCGGTACGCCGTCGACGAGTTGGAACCGGCATTGATAGAGGTGATGTCCGGCCGGCCGTACCTCGGAACCGGGGTCAAATTACTGCAGGAAAAAGGGATGGAGCCGATCGTTGCTCGTCCGCGCCTCATCGTCTTTCCCGACGGTTTTGTCGACCGCTACCGGCTGACGCGTCGCGAGCTGGAGGTGCTCAAGTTGATCACACAGGCCCTCAGCAACAAGGAGATCGCCAAGAGCCTGTATATCAGCGATCAAACGGTCAGCGTACACCGGAAGAACATCATGCGCAAGCTGGGGGTGACCAATACCGCCAGCCTGATCAAGATGGCCTATGATTACAGTCTGGTGTGAAGTTCAAAAATACCATCTAATGGGTATGAACGGAGTGCGAATTGCCCTTACCTTTGTAGGGCAAAGACAGATAGTGTAAAAATAGCATTTAGTCGCGCAGACGACCTGCGTGTTTAGTGTTAGGACGCATTAATTTATTTTGAATTAATTTGAATTCTTTATACATTTGTCCTTGTTGAAGTGAATCCCATGAACTACGGTTACATTAACTACTTGTAAGTAAACCTTGCTCCTAGACCTACCCAACGACCGACAAGAGTTAATCATGTATCAGTAGCCAGAAAGCAAACTTCCACTCCCCGAAAGCTTTCCAATCATCGGATTCCCATCAATTACGTCTGATAAACTCGGACACGTTCTAGAAGACGTTCTTTGAGTACGCGATAAACAACCAAAACTTGCCGACTCCCGGCGCCGCAGTGCGTGTGGGAGGAGGGCTGTTTTCTAGCCTTCGAAACGAATTTTTCTCAATAACTACTAACTCAGTTCTACAAATTGTAATCTTATGGAAAAAACGAATTTTACGAAACTTCGTCCCCTTGCTTGGATGATGTTGCCGGTTATGATGCTGTTCTTCAGCAGCAGCGTGCTGGCTCAACCGATTGCATGTAATAACAACGTGCAGGTTTCGGTTGACCCCACTCCCGACGGTTCGTGTGAAGTGGCGCTCGACGCCGACATGATCCTCGAAGGAGATCCCGCACCGAACACGAACTATCTTCTGCAAGTGATGCAAGGCGTGAACATCCTGTACTCGGGTGTGAACGTGGTCGTTTTTAACGCCAGCTCGCATCTGGGGCAGACGTTGGTCGTTAAGGTGACCAACCAGACTTCCGGCAACAGCTGCTGGGGTTCGATCAAGATCGAGGACAAGGCCGCTCCGGTCTGTTACTCGGGCACGGTGACCCTGAGCTGTACCCAAGACTACAACAACGTGGCTTTCCCCGACGCCGACGACAACTGCGACCTCTTCCCCGATGTACAGTTGACCGACGTGAATATCAACACGGCTAACCAATGTACGCCCGGCTCCAACAACGG
>JAGQXA010000730.1 GCA_020436865.1 Saprospiraceae bacterium
ACCAAACGGCACCACGACCTGTACCTGGCCGAAGCAGGCTCCCTGCAGTTGCCCGGCTGTTTTGCCATGACGGAAACGGGGCATGGGTCGAATGTGCGCGGACTGGAAACGACGGCTACATTCGATCCGGTTGAAGACGAGTTTATCGTGCATTCGCCGACCGAACAAGCGGGTAAGGAATACATCGGAAATGCCCTGCACGGCCGATTGGCCACGGTGTTCGCGCAACTGATCGTCGGAGGAGAGAACCACGGCGTGCACGCGCTGCTGGTTCCGCTGCGCGACGAACATCACCGCCTCCTGCCGGGCATCCGAATCGAAGATAACGGGCAAAAAGTGGGGCTGAACGGGGTCGATAACGGCCGGATTTGGTTCGACCAGGTCCGGGTGCCGCGCGAGAACCTGCTGAACCGCTTCGGCGAAGTATCGGCCGAGGGCGTCTACAGCAGCCCGATCGAAAATCCGGGCCGCCGCTTTTTCACCATGTTGGGCACCTTGGTCGGCGGCCGCGTTTGCGTACCGAAGGCCGGACTAAGCGCCGCCAAGTCGGGGCTGACCATCGCCGTCAGGTACGCCCTTCGGCGGCGGCAATTTGCGGCTGACTTCACCCAGCCGGAAACCCTTTTGCTCGACTACCCCTCCCATCAGCGGCGGTTGATGCCTCTACTCGCCAAGGCCTACGCGCTGCACTTTGCCCTCGATCACCTGACCGATCGTTATGTGGCCCGCTCCGACGACGATATCCGCGAGATCGAGTCGCTGGCAGCCGGACTAAAATCGTATGCCACCTGGTTTACGACCGAGTGCCTGCAGGAGTGCCGGGAGGCCTGCGGAGGCAAAGGGTACTTGAGTGAGAACCGCATCGGCGGGCTGAAGGCCGACACCGACATCTTTACGACTTTTGAGGGGGATAATACCGTGCTCATGCAGTTGGTGGCCAAGAGTTTGCTGACCACTTTCCGGCAGTCGTTCCACGAAGAAGGTACGATGGGAGTCTTGCGCTTTCTGGCTACGCGCATCACCACGGCCGTCACCGAACGCAATCCGATCGTTGTGCGCAACACCGACCCGGAACACCTGCTCGATCCGGACTTCCATCACAGTGCCTTTACCTATCGCGAACAACGGTTGCTGTATTCGGTGGCCCAACGCCTGCGCAACCGGATCAAATCCGGAGAAAACAGCTACGACGCCTATCTGGCCTGTCAAATGCACCTGCTCGCCCTGGCGGAAGCCCATGTCGAGCGGATCGTACTCGAGCAGTTTCGAAACCGGATCGAGAATCTGGAAGCGAGCGAAGCCAAAGCAGCTCTGGAGAAAGTCTACGCGCTGTTTGCGCTGGCAACCATCGAACGGCGTCGGGCCTGGTACCTCGAAGCCAACTATCTGGAGGGGAACAAGACGAAAGCTATCCGCCGGCTGATCGATCAATTGTGCCTGGAGGTACGCCAGCAGGCCGGCCTCCTGGTCGATGCCTTTGCGATCGCCCCGTCGTTGCTGGCGGCGCCGATCGCCCTATGACTGATGCCCCTTCGCCAGCGCTGCGCTACGCAGTCGCTGCAGAAAAGGAGAGGCAAAGATGAAATCCTGCAAGATCTCGTTATCGCTGGCCAAGACTTCCGACTTATTGCCGGTCCAGGCCAACTCGCCATTGTACAGCAGGGCAATGTTATCGCCGATCTCCATGACGGAGTTCATGTCGTGCGTATTGATGATCGTCGTGATCTGGTGTTCGTAGGTAATGCTCTTGATCAGTTCGTCGATCACGATCGCGGTCTTGGGGTCGAGGCCCGAGTTCGGTTCGTCGCAGAACAGGTACTTCGGGCTCAGCACGATGGCGCGGGCGATGCCCACCCGCTTCTGCATACCGCCGCTGATCTCGGAAGGGAACTTGTCGTTGACGCCCGCAAGGCTGACGCGCTCAAGGCAATAGTTGACCCGGTCGGTCTTTTCCCGGCGCGTCCAGTTCGTGAACATATCGAGCGGGAAGCGGATGTTTTCCTCAACCGTCATCGAGTCGAACAAGGCCGAAGCCTGAAAGAGCATCCCCACCTCCATGCGGATGGCTCGTCGCTCTTTTTTGTTGAGGGAGAAGAAGTCGGTATTGTCGTACCACACCTTGCCGGAAGTCGGCGTGATCAGGCCGACGAGGATCTTTAGCAAGACCGTCTTTCCCGCGCCGCTCCGACCGATGATGAGATTGGTCTTTCCAGGCTCAAAGCGGTGCGTAATCCCTTTCAGGACATGGTTGTCTTCGAATCTCTTGTGAATATCTTCAATCCAGATCATACCCGCAAAGGCTTAAGTGAGAATAACGGCAATGAGGTAATCGGAGAACAGGATCAGGATATTACTGAACACCACCGCATTGGTACTGGCCTTGCCAAGCTCAATGCTCCCCCCTTCCACATAGTAACCCTGAAAACAGGAAACCGAAGTCAGGATGAACGAGAAAACCACCGCCTTGACATACATCATAAAGACGTTGTAATCGTCGAAGTACACCCGTACGCCCCGCAGGTAGTCCATATCGGTCAGGTACCCCACCGGCACTGTGGCCAGGTAGCCGCCGATAATCGCCACAAAAGCCGAGATGGTGACCAGCAAGGGGATCATGACCACCGCCGCCACTACCTTTGGGGTGATCAGATAGGCTGCCGTGTTGACGCCCATGATCTCCATGGCGTCGATGTGCTCCTTCTGCCGCATGCCGCCGATCTCGGCAGCGATATTGGAGCCCACCTTGCCGGCCAGAACGAGGCAGGTGATGGTCGGCGCCGACTCGATAATAGCGAGATCCCGGACAATGTAGCCGATGTAGTACATGGGAATAAGCTGGCCGTCGAGCTGATAGGCAAATTGCAGGGCAGCTACGGCGCCCATGAATACGGCGATCAGGCAAACGATCACCAGCGACCCCACTCCGATGTCGTCCATCTGGCGCAGGGTTTCTTTCCAGTACATGGAGAATTTTTCCGGCCGGGAAAATGCCACGCGCATCATTTCCAGGTAGCGGCCGAAGTGGTATAGGATGTTAAAGTTCATACCTATTTAGCATTGCTGCAAGCAAACACCAGTCGAACGGTCTGCTTTGCGTCGGCACGGGCGACCGCAAGCGGTCGCCGAAAGATGGGCAAAATTAGCGGAAATTTGTTAAACCCGGGCATCGGCGAGGCGATTCCTACGGCCTCAAAGAAATTGAAGATGGGCAAACTTGTAGCGCCGGCCATTCTCGCCGTAGATCAGCATCTGCCGACTGGCCGTTTGCTGGCAGATCTTCGGCCGCGTAATGATCTCTGCCTCGCGGTTGCTGTACATCGGATAGGTCGATACGCTGCCGTCGATCCGCACTTCCGACAAGGTGATCACCGAATTCTTGCCGTTGTAATTGTACAGCCGGTCGGGGCCGCGACCGTCGAAATTGCGACCATTGTCGTTGTAAACGAAAAAGATGCGGTCGCGAACGATGGCCATGGCGTAGGAAGAAAAGTATCCGCCGTCGTCGATCGTCAGCTGCCGCTTCGGGATGCGGGAAGCCCATTCGATCTCTCCGTTCGGCCGGATGTTGACAATGATGATGTCGTTGTAGTTGTAGTAGTAGGTGGTGCGCCAGGTACCGTCGAAGTGATAGTAGGTGCGTTCGTAGATGTAATACTGCTCGGCCACCATCAACGCTCCGCCATCGCTGCGCAACACCAGCTCGCGCAGGTCGTAATCGTACAGTTCCGGCTTCCGGCGGTCGATGTCTTCGAGCTCGGCCTGCATCGCTTTTTCCTTGCCTTTTTCCGAAAGGTCTTCGGTGATAAAATCGAAGTCGAACTGCCGCAGGCTCTTGTTGTACACTTCCCGGGTTTGCGGATTGAGGCGAAAGAAATAGGTGCCCTTGATACTGTAGGTGCCGCGCTCCGAATAGAAGCCACTGCAAACCAGATCGCCGCCATCGGCCACCCGGAAGGTCAGGTCGGTGATGAACTTATCGTCGAGGTCGATCCGGTATTCCTGCACTTCGGCGCCGCCACCGGTGTAGGCCAGAACGATGTACTGATAGGTCGGCTTGCC
>JAGQXA010000731.1 GCA_020436865.1 Saprospiraceae bacterium
AAAGGCCAGTCGCGGCGAAAACTTCCGGCGATGCCGGCATTGAGCACCAGGTCGTAATGGTTGCGCTGCAGCCGTTTGGCGAGGTGAAAAGTGGTCGGCACCATCCCGACGCCGGTGATCAGCACATCCACCAGGCCGCTTCCAAGGCGAAAGCTCTTCGGACCGATCCGGCGGTGCTGCTCCTGCAAGTGGGTTAGCGTGGGGCCGATCTCCGTTTCCGTGGCGGCGACGATCAAGATCTTCATTCCGGCGAGTTCGGTTGGTAGGAAAGGCTAAAGGCAGGCGTCCAACCCAAGATCTGGTGATATTGCGAGGCCAGATCGATCTGCAGGTTCTTCGGCAGGCGCAAACCGATCCCGAAGGTAGCCAGTGCCGGGGCGGTAGCGATGCCGGCGCGCAGGGCCAGTGCCGGAAGGAGTTTGTATTCGATGCCACTGCGGAAACGAATAGGAAAATCGAGGTCTTTTTCCACCTCGGCCAGGAGTTGCAACTGCTCGGACGGCAAGTACGCGAAACCGAGGCGCAGGATGGTCGGCAGTGGCTCGCCCTCCGCCACCTCTACCCGGGCCGGGCTGACCAGGTGGGCTCCCAGTTGCAGGCTCGGATGCACCCGGGCTTGCAAACCCAACTCGAAGGTGAGCACGCCTTTGCTTCCGTATTCCTCGATGCGCGTTTGCAGGTAGTTGAACTGGGCGCCAACCGAGAAGTGGTCGAGCAATTGGCGGGCATAGGCCAACCCGATCTTTTGTTCGCGGTAGGCCTCGAAGCCGAAGTAGTGCAATTGCAGTCCGAAAGTGCCGGAAGAGGTGGGCACGGCCGCAGCGGCAGCGACCGAGCGGATCTCCTGGAGCAGAAATCGTTGTTCTCCGCTAACCGTGGCGGCCCAGGCCGGCAGCCACGCCAATCCAGCCTGATTCGAAAAGATGCTATGTATATCGGTAAAGGTCAAACCGCTCTGCCCCATCGCACTCCCCCGGGCGCCGGCGCCGGGAGGCGCGCCGTTCTGGCTCCACAGGGCCGCTGGTGCAATCAGACCGATCAAGAGCAGGAGTCGTATTCGTACCATGCAAGTAGCTTGTCCGGAAAGATACGATTTTGACTGGGAGAGGCGGCGACAATTTCGCGGAAAAACGGACAGGCAGTTGGCTTGCCTTCGCTATCGCTACGGCAACGTAGGCAGTGGGCAGGTACAGTTGACAGCTCCCAATTCCCCAATTCCCCAATTCCCCAATCAACCAATAAACTAATTCCCCAATAAACTAATCAACCCCTACCCCCCGTTCCCGCAATTCCTCCAGCGCCTCCGCGGCCTGGCCGGGCCGGAGGTCCATTCCGCAACAGGCCTTGCCGATCACCTTGACCTCGAAGCCGAGCGACAGGGCATCGAGGGCTGTCTGGCGAACGTCGTATTCCGTGACCATGCCCGCCAGATAGAGTTCATGGACGTCGTGTTGCCGGAGGAATTCCAGCAGGCCGGTCGATTTTTGCCGGCCGTCATCCCAAAAACCGCTGTGGCTATCCCACTCCCGTTCTGTTCCCTTGTGAAAGACCTGATCGATGGCCGTGTGGTCGAGTCTTGGCGCCAGGGCTGCTCCGAAGCTGTGTTGCACGCAATGCATCGGCCATAGCAACTGATCGCCCTCCTCGCGCAGGAGGAGTTGCCCTGGTTTCCGCCAAGGATGGTTCGCAGCGAAGCTGACGTGATCGGCCGGATGCCAATCGATCACCGCTGCGGCCAGGTCGAACCTGGCCAATAGCTCATTGCTCAGATCGACAAGCGATTCGCTGCCGGGCAGCGAGAGGGCGCCTCCAGGCAGATAGTCTGTTTGCAGGTTCAGTAGGATCAATGCGCGCATGGGGCTGGGGGGGATTGGTTTGTTAGGTGATTGGTTTGTTAGGTGATTGGTGTGTTGGTTGATTGGTTTGTTGGGTGATTGGTGTGCTCCCTATGTAACCTTTGTCACTTTTGCAACCCTTTTCTACCTCCCCTTTCACCTTTGCATCCTCGCCAGCCCTTCCGAATAATCGCGGACATCGAGGAAATCGGGACGAATGGCCATTTTTCCGCTGCGGTCGATGAAGCCGATCCCTTCGAAGAAGGCCACCCTGGCCAGGCCGTTCTGGAACGACCAGGCCAGGCCGAACTGCGGAGGAGTGATCAAGTTGCCGTCGGGGTCGAGATAGCCCCATAGTTGCTCCTGTTGATAGGGGGCACGCCCTTCCGAGAAGGAATATACCTGTTCGAACTGTAGGGGAACGATCTCCTGACCGGCCGTATCCAGGTAGCCGTAGCGACCTCCGAGTTCTGCGGCCCAGCGATCCTCTCCGGCGTACCAGATCTGGTCATAGGGCCGGCCGGTGCGAGGGTTTCCCTGCCGATCGATCAGCTGCCAGCCGCCTTCGTCGCGAACAGCTGCCAGTTCGCCGGCGAAGTCGGTCGCTTGCAGGAAATTCCCGGAAAGGACCGTTTTCCCCTCGCCATCTACAAACTCGTAGTAATTGCCGGTCTTGACGCGGGCCAGGCCGTTGGAGAAAAGCGACAATTGCCGGTAGTCCGGCGGCAACAGAAATTTTCCGTCGCGGTCGAGCAAACCGTAGCGCCCGTCGGCTTTTACCTTTGCCTGGCCATTCTCGAAGTTCGATCCCTGTTCGAACCGGCAGGGAATGACGAGGGCGCCGCTCCGGTCGAGGTAGCCGTACAAGCCCTCGTGCTTCACCAGGGCCAGGCCTTCGGAAAAATCGCGGGCATCGTCGAACGTCGGGCGGACGACCCAGGCGCC
>JAGQXA010000129.1 GCA_020436865.1 Saprospiraceae bacterium
CTGCCGAGGATGAGCAGGGCGCCCGTGACGATCGTCTTGAAAGCCACGATGTTGCCGTATTGGAACAGCAGGATCCGGAAGTGCTGCCGCCGGGCGTCGAGGTAATTGACGACGAGCCCGTCGGTCTGTTCCAAAGGAAAGCGGCTGGTGCCCGAAAGCTTGAAGGTGGTCACCGACCGGGCCAGTTCCTGGAGCCAGTGGGCGACGGCGTATTTGTACTTGCTTTCCTGAAGGCTGGTCTTGAGCCCGCCCGGACCGGTAAAGCGGAAGATGGCCGCCAGAACCAGCAGCAGGATGAGCCCGAAGAACACGAAGAACGGGTGGTAGAACGAGATCAGGATCAGCCCGAAGATGATCTGCAGGAAGGCGGTGGAGAAATCCATCAGGATCTTGGGCAGCCCCTTTTGCAGGGTCAGCGTATCGAAAAAGCGGTTGACCAGCTCGGGCGGATACTCCCGGGCCAGACTCTCCATGCGGATGCGTGGGATCCGAAAGGCGAACTCGAAGGCCGAGCGGGTGAAAATGCGGCGCTGCAGCGTTTCGGTGACCGTCAGTTGCATGACCTTCAGCAGGCCGGTCAGGGCCGTGCCGACCGTGACCACAACGATCAGCAGGACGAGCGACGACGACATGGCGCCGCCGGCGATCAGCCCGATGATCGCCTGTATGCCGAGCGGCAGCGAGAGCGTGATGAGGCCGGCAAAGATGGCGTAAAGGTAAATGAAGGTGATGTCCTTTCGGTCGAGTTCCAACAGCCGGAACAACCGCTTAACGGGTTTCCAGGCCGGAGGCGGATAGACAGCTTGTCTGGAGGCCATGCGTTCGCTTTTTCAGTTATTCAACACTGCTTTCAAACAGCGCAATCCTGGAAAAGTTGCAAAGCTTTTAAAAATAATAGTAAAACTTCCAAGCAACTGTTTTTTGCCGGACCCGCACGGGTCAGAACCGTCCGGGCTCAGCTTCGTAAACGAGCTTGAAAGCGGCTTCGTAGACGTCTTCCGGATTGGGTTTCGAGAAGTAATCGCCGTCGGAACCGTAGGGCGGCCGGTGAGCGGCGGCAGTCAGGGTGCTGGGCGGCGAATCGAGATAGCGATAGCCGTTTTGTAACTCCAATACCTGTTGCATCATGTAGGCCGTGGCGCCGCCGGGCACGTCTTCGTCGAGGAAAAGCACCCGGTTGGTTTTCTTGAGCGATTCGACGATCCGGTGTTCGAGGTCGAAAGGCAGGAGGGTTTGCACGTCGATCAGTTCGACCGAAATGCCCTTGTTGGCCAGCAGTTGGATCCCCGCCTGGGCGACCCGCACGCAGGAGCCATAGGTTACGATGGTCAGGTCGGTACCTTCCTGCAGGACTTCCGGTACGCCGAGGGGCACCGTGTATTCTCCCAGGTTGTCGGGCAGGCGTTCCTTGAGTCGGTAGCCGTTGAGGCATTCGATGATGAGGGCCGGGTCGTCGGATTGCAGCATGGTATTGTAGAAGCCGGCGGCCTGCACCATGTTGCGCGGCGTCAGTACATAGATGCCCCGCAGGGAGTTCAGGATCATGCCCAGGGGCGAACCGGCGTGCCAGATACCTTCCAGCCGGTGCCCGCGCGTGCGAATGATGGCGGGGCTTTGCTGGAGGTTGTTCGAGCGGTAGCGCAAGGTGGCCAGATCGTCGGTCAGCGGTTCGAGTCCGTAGATCAGATAGTCGAGGTATTGGATCTCGGCGATCGGCCGCAGGCCGCGCAGGCCCATGCCGATGGCCTGTCCCATGATGGTCCACTCGCGGATGCCCGTATCGAAAATGCGTCCTTCGCCGAATTTTTCCTGCAGGCCGGCGAAGCCCTGGTTGACGTCGCCGATCTTGCCCACGTCTTCGCCGAAGGCGAACAGCTGCGGATATTTTTCCAGGGCCCGTTCGAAGAAGGCGTTGAGCACCTCGTAGCCATTCTTGAGGGGGGAGGTTTCGGAATAGCGCGGCGGTACGACCGGAATTTTCAGGGCCGAATGGTCGGAAGAGCTGTACAGATAGGTATGGTAGCGGCGGTCGGCTACGGCGGCGCCTTTGTCGAGCCATTCCTGCAGTTCGGTCCTGGCCGGGTGTTCGGCCTTCGGAAGGGCGAACGAAGCGCGGCGCGCGATCTGGTACAGTTCGCTGAAAACGGGATTGATCAGATTCTTGAGTTCGCGTTGCAGACCGGCCAGTTCGTCGTCGCCGCCCAGTTTGGCGTCGATCAGGCCTTGGTAGATGGCTTCCAGTTCCTTGCGGCTTGCAGCGATCGGTTGGTTATAGGCGTTCCAGGCGCGGTCGCGGCATTCCTTGACGTATTTCTTGGCTTCTTTCCGGATCTGTTCGGTTTGTTCGGCGGTAGCGAGCCCTTCCCGGATCATCCATTCCTCCATTTTGCGGATGCAGTCGAAATCGCGTTCCCACTGCAGGCGCTCTTTGCTCTTGTAGCGTTCGTGCGAGCCGGAGGTGGAGTGGCCTTGCGGTTGGGTCACCTCCTGTATGTGGAAGAGGGCCGGCGTATGCGTGTTGCGCACTTTCTCGATGCCTTCGCGGTAGAGGCGGCAGAGGCCTTCGTAATCCCAGGCCCTGGCGGTGTAGATCTCGAGTCCGGAGCCCGTTTTGTCGAACTGCATGCCGGCCAGCGCTTCGGAGATGCTCTGCTTGGTGGTTTGGTACTTGATGGGTACCGAGATGCCATAGCCATCGTCCCAGACCGAAATGGCGAGCGGAACCTGGAGGACTCCGACGGCGTTGACGGCCTCCCAGAAGGCCCCTTCCGAGGTGCTGGCATCGCCGATGGTACAGTGGCAGACCTCGTTGCCTTTTTCCGAAAAGCGGCTATCGGTCGAGAGTTCCGGGAATTCGCGGTATTTCTTGGAGGCGAGGGCCAGGCCCACTGCCCGCGCCATCTGCCCGGCGGTGGAGGAGATGTCGGACGAAATATTGTATTGCTCCAGGTGGTTGGTCCAGTTGCCCTCCTCGTCGACGTTCGGCGTGGCGTAGTGGCTGTTCATCTGGCGTCCGCCGGAGAACGGATCGCGGTCGGAATCGGCATAGAGTTGCGCGAAGAAATCTTCCACCGTCGAAAGCCCCAGCGCGAACATCAGCGTTTGATCGCGGTAGTAGCCGGAGCGCCAGTCGCCTTTGCGGAAGGCCTTGGCCATGGCGACCTGCGGCACTTCTTTCCCGTCGCCGAGGATACCGAACTTAGCTTTACCGGTGAGCACTTCCTTGCGGCCCAGCAAGCTGGCTTCCCGGCTGATGCAGCAGATCCGGAAGTCGCGTATGACTTCCTGGCGATATTGTTCTTTGGCGGAGGCGTTTTTGGTATTGGATTCGTGGACGATGGAGTCTTCGAGCATAATCGGAAATCCTTAAATTGGTTTGTATTTGGTAGGATATTCTATTTTTCGGATGCAATTCCGAATAATATACCAAACCCTTGGTTTGGAGAGGGGTAAAATTAATAAAAAATTCTGACAATCTATGCAAGCGCGAAGCCGCCAAATATTGGCTTCACACGAGCTTTTTTGCAGGCCTTACTATAGTAACGACAGATTGCCGGTCAGGTTTAGCGCCGGTTCGGTCCGGATGGGGTAGTTTGGTCCGGATACCGTAGTTTGGTCCGAATGCGGTAGTTTGGTCCGAATGCCATTCGGACCTACAGCTCATTTACCGTTAACAACTCATTAACTCCGCAGCGACCCGGCCCTGTTTTGATTGTCGTGATTAATTGGTACTTTTGTAAGCGAATTTTCGAACAAAAAAATACTGTAATGAAACGACTATTTTCCCTCGCGATCCTGATGTCCTGTGCGATCGGTTTCGCCTTTGCCCAGCAAACGGACGCCCCGCAGGTGGCCCCGGAAGCCGTCGAACAGAACGACGGAGGCCCGGTTATGACCTTCGAAACCACGGAGATCGACTACGGCACCATCGACCAGGGTTCGGAACCCTACCGCTTCTTCAAGTTCAGCAATACCGGCGACGAGCCCCTGATCATCAAGAATGCCAAGGGTAGCTGCGGCTGTACGGTACCGACCTATCCGACGGAGCCCATCCTCCCCGGCGAGAGCGCCGAGATCAAGGTTCGCTACGACACGAATCGCCTGGGCAAATTCACCAAAACGGTCACGCTGACCACCAATGAAACAGAGGAGCGCCGCGTACTGCGCATCAAGGGCGAGATCCTCAAGAAGGCCGACGAGCCGGAAGGCGTGCCGGGTAGCGTGGGAGGTTTCAACCAGTAGTCTAGATAAGACCTCGCGAAGAGCAAAAAGCCCCGCCCGCTGCAAATTTGCAGCGGGCGGGGCTTTTTCGTTGGCGCCGTTTGGAGAGGGATCGCAAAAAAGAAAACCCTTGCTCCGAAAAGCAAGGGTTTCTAACCCAAACAAATAAACACAAAAACTACTTTTTAAGATCTACTACAATATTAAAGGGATTTCGGCAAATAGCCAAGCCCCGAACTAAAAGAAACGGCGGATGGGTGACAATATTCGGGGAATCGGACTGAAATTCTTTAAAGGGTGCAAAGGATACAAAGGATACAAAGGTGACAGAGGGTAGGGAGCAAGGGGGCAGCTTTGCTGGGGCAAGGGTCCGAGAATCTTGCTCGTCCGAATGCCATTCGGACCTACGGCTTACCCCAATCCCCCAATCGACCAATCCCCTGATCAACCAGTCTGTTAATTCTCTGTGGAAAAAATGTGCATATCTTTTTTTGTCGGCCCGCTTGCCTTGAAAGGGCGGCTCATATGTCGATCATTATTTTTGTAACAGGCTGGTTTTGTGGAAGCTGACTCAATGGAACTCCTCAGTTTTTCCCGATAACCGGTCAGACTATCACCTCTTTTCCGCCGCTCAGTTAAAGGATAGGTCAAGGGGTGTATCGGTAAGAGGTTGATGTTCACCGGAATCCATTTTTTGCTGAAACGGAGGAATCTGTCAACGTCAGGGTGATATATGGAAACTCCAAGGGAATTGGCTCTAAAATTATGGTCGCTGTCCGGGGTGGGGGATTTACACTTTGAGATTTTTTTCCCACCTTTGTATTCCTCCTTTCGTCCAAGGTGATGGTCTGCCGGCCGGAGCGTTGGATGGAAAAGTAAGGGCACTTCTCAGGCCATTTTGGCCCGACCATTCATCTTACTGATACTACAACACACAGCGGAATTCTTACTTCTTTGCGGGAGTAACTATTGTTTAACCTAGCGTCAATCTTCCAGGATGAGTAGAGACCATGCTACGGTATGGGATAGCTGTCTGCAGACTATCCGCCGGAACGTGAATTCGCAGAGTTTTAAGACCTGGTTCGAGCCCATTCGGCCGGTTCGATTGGATAACAATGCCCTCACCATTCAAGTACCTAACAAGTTCTTTTATGAGTGGCTGGAGGAGCATTATGTGGCTCTCCTGAAGATGACCATTCGCAAAGAGCTGGGCGACGGCGGCCGGCTCGAGTACCAGATCCTGATGAACAACGGCCACGACAACCGCCGCTCGAAGGCCGTGGCCAAGGAGGCCGGCTACACCAACGGCCATGGCAACGGCACCCCCTACGAGCCGGGAGGGATCGACACCCAGGTGATCAAGAACCCCTTCGTCATTCCCGGCATCAAGAAGCTGAAGATCGATCCGCAGCTCAACACGGCCCTGACCTTCGAAACGTTCATCGAGGGCGACTGCAATCGCCTGGCGCGTTCGGCCGGCGTGGCCGTTGCCAAGAAACCGGGCGGCACGGCCTTCAACCCGCTGGTGATCTTCGGCGATGTCGGGCTGGGCAAAACCCACCTGGCCCATGCCATCGGCAACGAGGTGGTGCGCAAGTTCCCCAACAAGTCGATCCTCTACGTCTCTTCGGAGAAATTCACCAACCAGATCATCGAGTCGATCAAGAACAACGCCGTCAATGATTTTGTAAACTTCTACCAACTGGTCGACGTGCTGATCGTCGACGACATCCAATTTCTGGCCAACAAGCTCAAAACGCAGGAGATCTTCTTCCACATCTTCAACCAACTGCACCAGAACGGCAAACAGGTGGTGCTGACCTCCGACCGGCCGCCGAAAGACCTCGAAGGCATGGAAGAGCGCCTCATCTCGCGCTTCAAGTGGGGCCTGTCGGCCGACCTGCAGGCGCCTGATCTCGAAACGCGCATCGCCATCCTCGAGTCGAAAATGACGCGGGAAGGGCTCGAGATCCCTCAGGATGTCAGCGAGTTCATCTGCTACAACATCAAGAACAACATCCGCGAGCTCGAGGGCGTACTGGTGTCGCTCATCGCCCAGTCGTCGCTCAACCGCCGCGAGATCGACCTCGAACTGGCCAAGGAGGTGATCAAGAACTTCGTCAGCCAGCTCAATAAGGAGATCACCGTCGACTTCATCCAGAAGCTCGTCGCCGACCATTTCGACGTGCCGGTCGAAACCCTGGCCGGGAAGACCCGCAAGCGCCAGATCGTCATCGCCCGCCAGCTGTCGATGTACCTGGCCAAAAACCTGACCGACAAATCGCTCAAGGCCATCGGCGAGAATTTCGGCGGCCGCGACCACAGCACCGTGATCTACTCCTGCAAAACCGTGCAGGACCTCCTCGATACCGACATGATCTTCCACGAAACCGTGTCGGAACTGGAGAAGAAGATCAAGCTCAGTTTGAATGAATAACAGTTGGCAGATACAGTTGGCAGTTGGCGGTGTTTCTCTGTAACTGCCAACTGCCAACTGATCTTTCTACTTTCATCTTTCATCTAGTCTGTGGACCCCCTCCTCATCCAGATCCGCCACTGCACTGTTTGTGCCGCGCACCTGCCGCACGGCTGCCGTCCGGTGATGGACGCCCATCCCGATAGCCGGCTGGTGATCGTGGGGCAGGCGCCCGGGAGGCGCGTACACGAGAGCGGCGTGCCCTGGGACGATCCGAGCGGCGACAATCTGCGCGCCTGGCTGGAGGTCGACCGCGACACCTTCTACGACCCGAAGAAGATCGCCCTGATCCCGATGGGCTTTTGTTATCCCGGTAC
>JAGQXA010000732.1 GCA_020436865.1 Saprospiraceae bacterium
CAAGGTGGCCGTGGTGGTCTTTCCATTCGTGCCGGTGATCCCCACCAGCGATAGTTGCCGGGAGGGTTTGCCGTAGTAGCTGGAGGCCATGAGCCCGAGGGCCCGGCGCGCATCGGGCACCTGTACATAGGTGCGTCCGGGTTCGAGCCGGTTTGGCCAATCTTCCAGCACGATCACTGCAGCGCCCTGCCGCACGGCATCGGGGATGAAGCGATGGCCGTCGGACTGCGTTCCACGCAGGGCGACAAAGACATCGCCCGGGCCGACCGAGCGCGAGTCGAAGGTTAGCTGGCCGATTTCCGGGTTTTCCGGTCCGGCGGTTCGTCGTACCTCGATTTGTTCCAGTATGTCAATTAGTGCGATCAAGGCTTGTTGATTTAGAGCGTTCAGCCTAGCCGGAGGGTAATGCTCTGCCCTTTGGCAGGCGTTCCCGGCTTGATCGATTGTTGTCGCACTTTTCCGTATCCGTTGATCTCCACTCTCAGCCCGCGGTTCTCGAGCAAAAAGAGTGCATCTTTCAATCCCATTCCGACGACGTTAGGCACCCGTTTTTCGGGGACGTGCCGGCGCAAGACGTTGAGCGTATCGGCATCGGTGCGCAGCACGGCGACCGGATCGTCGGTTTGCCGTTGATAGGGCACCGAAAACTCGTCGAGCAAATATTCCAGTTCCTGGCGGTTGCCGACGGTCAGTCCGGGCAGTTCGTCCTGCTGCAGGGCTACCAGGCGGGCGCCGGACCGGGCCGTTTGCAGGTCCAGTTTGATGGCAAAGATCTTGTCGGCGATCTCGCGGAAGACCGGCAGGGCCACTTCGCCGCCGTAGATACCGCGGCTACGCGGGTTGCTGATCAGCACGATGCAGGAGTACTTCGGTGCTTCGGCCGGGAAGTACCCGACGAAGGTGGCCTGATAGCCGCCCACTTTGGTGCGGTTCTTCAGGCGCTGGTAGTTTAGCTGCGCCGTGCCTGTTTTTCCCGCAAAGTGGTAGCGGTCGGATTTCAGCTTGCTGGCCGTGCCATTCTCGACCACGCCCTCCAGCAGTCCGCGGGCCTGTTCGATCGTCGAACGGGAAGCGATGCGGCGCTTGATGATCGTCGGCGGAATGCGTTCGAGCGTCACGCCGAACTGCTGGACTTCCGAGACCAGGTACGGCTTCATCATGGTGCCGCCGTTGGCCACGGTATTGTAGAAGTTCAGCAATTGCAGGGGCGTGAGCATCACTTCGTAGCCGATCGACATCCAGGGCAAGGTCGTGCCGCTCCAGTCGTCGTCTTTGCTAAAGGGCTGCTTGATGAAGGGAGACACTTCCCCTTCGATCTCGATGCCCGTCTGCAGATTCAGGTTAAAGGCTTTCAGGTAGTTGACAAAATCTTCGGCCTTGTTCTCTTCGCCGAAGGTTTGCTGGACCAATTTGGCCATGCCGACGTTCGACGATTGCTCGAAGGCTGTGCGCACGGTGGTCTTTTCCAGGCCGTGTGCTACGGCGTCGACCATTTCCTCTTCGTAGAACTTGGTACGACCCAGTTCGAGGTCGATGGTATCGCTCAGTTTCACCTGGCCGCTTTCCAGCAGTGCCATGATGGTGGCCAGCTTGAAGGTCGAGCCCGGCTCGGTAGCCGAACCGACGGCGTGGTTATACGTTTCCCACAGATCGTTGTTGCGCGTGCGACCCAGGTTGGCGATGGCGCGGATGGCGCCGGTATTCACTTCCATGACGATGGCCACGCCATACTCGGCATCGTGGCGGGTCAGGGCGTCGAAAAGCGCCTCTTCGGCGATATCCTGAATGTCGACATCGATGGTCGTCTTGATGTCTTTTCCCGCCTTCGGTTCGATCTTAGCCAGGTCGTCGACCGGCTTCCAGATATCTTCTCCGACCCGCACCATGGGTTGAATGCCCGCTTCGCCCGACAAGACGTCGTCATAAAAACCCTCGAGGCCTACCGGCTTGATGCCTTCCCGCACGTAGCCGATGGTTCGATGCGCCAGCAGGCCGAAGGGATGGTCGCGCTGATACTTCGGCGTAGCGATCATCCCTCCGCGGAACTGCCCCAATTCGAATAGGGGAAAACTGCG
>JAGQXA010000733.1 GCA_020436865.1 Saprospiraceae bacterium
AATATACACCTTTCCGCCATCCCCCCGACCAAACGCGCCTTCTTCTTTACTCTTATGAGATAATGCGCTATATTTAAGGCGTTAATCGACAAGAGTTTTTGCCAAAAACCGGACTATGGAATCGCTGACCGACCTGCAATTGGCCCTAAAGGAGACACTCGCGAAAGAGGGGATCCACGTCGCCATCAACCGGTTGAAGGAACGTCTGCCCGGCAATGGCCCACGGTACAACGACCTCATCCTGCTGACTACTCGCCTACGGGAGATCGAACGCGACCAAGTCCGAAATCTGCTCGCCCCGGAAGAAGCCCAACGCCAGTTCAGTCGCCTCAGGGCCGACCTGCTGCAACTCATCGATGAGTTGCAGGAAAGCGACTTCGTTCCGGCTTCCGATCGCCGAAGAGGGCGGCAAGGCCGACTGCTCTATCAGATCCCCACAACCATGCAGCTGTATCAGGAGACCAAATGCCTGGTCCGCCTGGCCTTCCGGGAGGAGTGGCTGCTCAAAAAGCTCGACCTGAGCGACGACACCAAGATCCAATCCGTACGCATCTCGGAGGTCATGGAGATCGATCTGCTGGATCCCAACGACGCACCGGCCTTCGGCATTCGAGCCGTCAGTTCGAAGGAACAGTTCGTCGAAGAGGAGGATTACACCGAATGGCTCTTTTACGTCAAGCCCCTTAGGGTGGGAAGGTTCCCTCTGCTGCTGAAGGTCACGGTGATCGAACAGGTGAAAGGGCAGGAACGACAGCGCGACATCGTCTTGGAAGAACTCGTGGAGGTCCTGGCCGTCATCAGCGAGGCCGGCGCGGCGCCTCTTAAATCGGCCGGCTGCAGGCTGGAACTCGGTCCGGCTCCGAACCTGACCGAATCAGGCTCCGGCCGCCGGGGCGAGGATCCCGGACGGGTGGTCGAGGAACAAAAGGAAGATTATACCGATACCAGTTCCACCAGAGGACAAGGACCGACCTGGTACCGGATCGTGGTCACCGCTCTGGCCGCGCTCTTTGTGATCGGGGGCGTTTCCTACGCGGCCCTGCCCGGCTTTCGCGAGGCCATTTCCTGGCGGTATGCCAAATGGCAGGACGATCGAAAGTGCTACGAGCAGTTCATCCGGGCCTATCCCAGAAGCGACCGCCTTCCCGAAGCCCGCGAGCGCCTCGAAGATCTGCAGTGGCAGGAGGTTATGCGCGACACGGCTATTGCTCCTTTGCAGCGCTTCTTGGCGCAATATCCCGATGGCGAACACTCGCCCGAAGGCCGCCGCCTGCTCGAGTTCCAATTATGGGAATCCGCCAAGACCGACAGTACGGGCGCACTCCTGTTCGACTATCTGCAACGGTATCCCGACGGGGAACATGCGAAAGAGGCCCAGGGGCGTCTGTATGCCCTGCCTTCCTTCCAAATGCCCATGAACGAGGGCGAACCCGATAGCCTTGCTCCTATACCCGGATCTGTGCCGCTCGATACGCTGCAAGGCTCGATGCCGCTTAGCGGACCGCGTTTCCGCGATCCGCGCGATGGGCAGATCTATCCCTTCGTCGAGGTCGACGGAACGGTCTGGATGGCCGCTAACCTCAATTATCAAAGCTCCGGCTCCTTCTGCTACGTCGACGACAGCACCTACTGCGCCCAATTCGGACGGCTCTATACCTGGGAAGCGGCCCAACGGGCTTGTCCGCCGGGCTGGAACCTGGCGACCCCCGCCGATTGGGATGCCCTGATCGCTAGTTTCGGAGGCACGGAAACCCGCCAGGCCGAACTCGCTACCTTCGAGACGCTCCTATGGGGGGGAGACAGCGGCCTGAAACTACAACTCGGCGGCTCCCGCTTTGCCACCCACCACTATTGGAATATGGGCGACTACGGCCGCTACTGGACCACCGGCGAGTACATCTACTACAACTTTGACGGATCTATGGGCCCCGGTACCGGACTGATCTCCAAGCACCAAGGTGGCGCTCACCTGAGCGAAGTGGGGTATTCGTGCCGGTGTGTGAAAGGGAGGTGACAAAGGTGACAAAGGTGACAAAGGTGGCAGAGGTGACAGAGGTGAAAAAGGTGAAAAAGGTAGCCGCCAAATTTATTTGACAAGCGGCGATTGGCGGTTGGCAGATACAGTTGACAGATACAGTTGGCAGATACAGTTGGCAGATACAGTTGGCAGATACAGTTGGCAGGGGTGAGGGAGCAAGGGGTTCCCAAGGATCTTCGGACCCTCGGAGCTCTGGACCCAATTCCCCAATTCCCCATTAAACCAATTCCCTAGACTACAGTCTAACCCCCCGTCTTTCCCAACCACAAAATCCTCGCGTATGAACCGAAGAGCTACTCTCGCCACCTTATTAGGCAAGGGTTCACGAACTCAACAGGCGACGGCAGTGCGGCCTCCTGTGGGAGCAGGACTGGACCCTTACGCCGGCCCCTGGGGGTTCGAGCAGGCCGCCCATTTGCTGCGCCGGACCATTTTCAGTCCGACCTACGCGCAGATGAAGACCGTGGCCGATATGGGGCTGCCGGCCACGATCGATCAGTTGCTGGCCGATCAGCCGATGCCCGATCCACCTCTCAATCATAATTTTGCCGGCGATCCTTATGTGCCCATCGGCGAAACCTGGATCGATGCCGCCTACCAGATCGGCTTTGGCAACAAGTTCTATCGCTTCCAGTCGCTATACGCCTGGACGGTCGGAAACCTGTTGCAAGAGGGGATTTCCCTACGGGAAAAAATGACCCTTTTCTGGCACAACCACTTCGTCACCGCAGAGATCAACGACCCCAAGTACACCTACCGTTACATCACCCTCCTGCGCAGTCAGGCACTGGGGAACTTCCGGCAACTGGCCAAGGACATCACTATCGATCCGGCTATGTTGCGTTATCTGAACGGCAACGAGAATACCAAAGTGGCTCCAAACGAGAACTACGCCCGCGAACTGCTCGAAC
>JAGQXA010000734.1 GCA_020436865.1 Saprospiraceae bacterium
CATTATCGCACCTGGGGGCTGGAGCGCGTGCTGAATGAGGTCGTGATCCCCTACGCCCTGATCGACGAAGAACTGCTCGAAAACGACCTGATCCGCCAAAAGCCCAATGTGGGCGACTTTGCCTTTCTGGAAGTCGACGAGGTGAAGCGGGAAATTCGCTTCAAACCGGGCCGCCACACCCTCGACCGGCCGCTCAAGGTGCCTGCCGGCTATCGGCTGATGGCCGGACCCGACACCCGCGTCGATCTGGTGACGCGGGCCAACATCCTTTCGTATTCGCCTTTGTACCTGAAGGGTTCGGAGGAAGCGCCGGTGGTGTTCACCTCTTCCGATTCGACGGCTCAGGGTGTGATCGTGTTGAACGCCGGCGGCGAATCGGAGCTGCAATACGTCGAGTTCTACAACCTTTCAGTGCCGGCGCAGAGCGGATACAGTCTGACCGCCGCGGTCAGTTTTTACGAATCGCCGGTGAAGATCGACCACTGCCTCTTCGAAAGCAATCGCATAGGCGACGACTACCTGAACGTCATTCGCACCGAGTTCACCGTGAGCAACTCGGTCTTCTCGAACACCAATTCCGACGCTTTCGACGGCGACTTCTGCAAGGGCTCCTTCCACAATATGCGCTTCTTCAACTCCGGCAACGACGCCATCGACGTGTCGGGTAGCGATATTTCCCTGGAAAATGTCGAGATCGTCGGCGTGGGCGACAAAGGCCTTAGCGCCGGGGAGGATAGCCGGATGGAGGGCCGAAATATAACGATCCGCGAAGCCGAGATCGCCGTGACCAGCAAAGACCTTTCGAGCGTGCATATCAAGGACATCCGGATCGTCGATTGCCGCATCGCCTATACTACCTTTCAAAAGAAGTCGGAATTCGGTCCGGCCGGGATCTTCGTCGACGGGAAGTCCGAACTTTCCGGTAAGATCGAGATCCCTTACCTGATCGAACACCAATGCCAGATGACCCTGGCCGGTGAGCCGGTCAAGTCGAGCATCGACGTAGAGCATGTCAAACAGGTTCTCTATGGCGTGAAGTTCGGCAAGGCCAGCAAATGAGGCTGAAGTATCCGATCGGTCGGGGCCTGGCCCGGAAAGTGGGAAATTTCCTCCGTCGAAAAGTATTCTGGAGGCCTTTCTCCTTCTTTTTGCTCTACAACCTCGTGTTGGTGTTGGCCGGACTATTTGTGTTGCGACACCAGCTAGCGGGTCGCCTCCAACAGAAAGTGGAAGATCGTCTAGATCTGGCGAATGTAGTGCCCAATTACGTCAACGGCCTGATCGCCGAGCCGGCGGAATTCCGGATCGACCTCAAGCACCGGAACTTTCAGAAGCTGGCCTTCATTCGCGCGATCTCTATGGAAAACGGTTCGTTGGTCGACGCAGAGGAAAACGAGGTGCCGGCTACGATCTGGTACCAGGGAAAGGCCTATCCGGTCGAACTGAACCTCAAGGGCCGGCTGCGCGATCATTGGGAGCATAAGGACATGTGGTCGTTCAAGGTGAAGGTCAAGAAGGGACAGACCCTTCTGGGCATGAGCAACTTCGCCATCCAACGGCCTTACACGCGTTTCTACCTCAACGAATGGATCCTGCACAAACTATATCACTATGCGGGGATCATGAGCCTCCGCTACGAATTTGTGTCGGTCAGCATCAACGGCCGCCGCAACCGGGTCTACGCGCTGGAAGAAGGGTTCGAAGATGAGCTGGTCGAGCGGAGCGATCGCGTGTTAGGGCCCCTGGTCAAGTTCGATCGCGATTTTTATTGGGAAGGAGGCGATGCCGGCGGAGCGAACAGGCATGGCCTGGCCCAGGACCTTTGGGGTGCGAGCATCGTGCCCAAGTCCAAGAAGCAGATGCGGACGGACAGTACACTGGTCCCGCTTTTTCAGAAGGCCAAGAATTTACTGGAAGGGTTCCGGCAGAATCAGCTGAGCACTTCGGAGGTATTCGCGGTCGACCAGCTTGCGACCTTTTTCGCCTTGATCGAGATCCTCGGTGGCGAACACCTCTCCACCCTCGACAATATCCGCTTCTACTACAATCCGGTCACCTCGCGCCTGGAACCCATCGCCCATGACCTTGGGGCCTGGTTCCGCATGACCGACCGGGAAAGATATCCGTCTAAAACCAATAACAG
>JAGQXA010000735.1 GCA_020436865.1 Saprospiraceae bacterium
CGGCCAAGAGCTTTCTCTCCAAAGGCGGGGAGATCGGGGTCGACGAGGTGTATGTGCGGGAGGAAAACAAGTACTGGAAATGGGGCGTCGCCGAGTTCCGGCAGTGGAGCATGGGCTACACCGAGTTCCAGGGCGAGCTGTTCTTCCGGGAGGCCTCGCCCGGTTCCGTGCACGTTCGTTGGGTCTATACCCTCTTTTCAAACAGCTTGCCGGCCTATCCATTTCACTGGGCTTTCGGGAATCTCTTCTGGAAAGGACAAATGAAAGTGGCCATCAGCAAGATGAGGGCCTACGCGGAATCGACGGCGCCGTTTGTGTACGAGTAGGGGCGAATCCTTCTGCCCGTTTTGGGTAGATGCGTCCTTTATTTTCCTTTTATCTTCAGGCACTAATGAAAGAACTTACCCTGAACGACTTCCCCCTGCAAACCTTCGACAAGGTTCGCTACGCCGATACCGACCGGCAGGGGCACGTCAACAACGCTGCTTTTTCCACGTTCCTGGAAACCGGGCGGGTGGAGTTTCTATACCCTCCTGAATATGCCATCCTTTCCGAAGGGGCGAGTTTCGTTATCGCTTCCCTGCAACTGGAATTTCTGGGCGAGATCACTTGGCCCGGGCGGGTAGAGATCGGTACCGGCATCCTGAGGATCGGGAATAGCTCGATCAGGATACTGCAACAGCTCTTTCAGGCCGAAAAATGCGTAGCCAGGGCCGAGACGATCATCGTACAGGTCGACGATCGCAGCGGAAAGGGCTCCGCTTTATCCGATCGTGCCAAAGAGAAAATGAGGGGTTGGCTGCTCAACAAATGAGGCAAAGAGTAAAAAATGACCTTTTAATCCAACCCCTGGAGCCCCGTAGGGGTAGAAAATACCAAAGCTCAGTAGAAGATGGAAAAGACCTTTATTGAAGACCAGGAATTTCAGGGAGTCGACTTCAACGCGCAGCCCCTGAAGATCGGAAACTATGAACACTGCATTTTCCGCAATTGCGATCTGTCGAACGGCGACCTGTCGGAGATGATCTTCGTCGACTGTGAGTTTTTCGACTGCGACCTGAGCATGGTTCGGGTCGACAAGACCGCCTTCCGGAACGCGTCCTTCCAATCGTGCAAACTGCTGGGCATCCGCTTCGACGATGCCAACGACCTCCTCTTGTCCATGCGCTTCGAAGAATGCCACCTGAGCTTCTCTTCCTTCTACCAAAAGCCGCTGCCGTCGACCACCTTCCGGAATTGCCTTCTGCAGGAGGTCGATTTCACCGAGGCAGACCTGAGTGAGGCCGTGTTCGAACATTGCGATCTGAGCGGCGCCGTGTTCGAACACACGAATCTCGAGAGCGCTGATTTTCGGACCTCCGGCAACTATCGCCTCGATCCCGAGAAGAACCGCATCCGGAAAGCCCGGTTCTCCCTCGACGGCGCCATTGGATTACTGCATAAGTACGAGATCGTGATCGAGTGAGCCCCTTCCTCCGATGAAGGTCTTCCTGCATCTCTGGGAAGTATTCATTATCTTGTGAAGGCCGCTTCTTTTGCGAAAGCGGAAAACCAAATTGAATTTCACCATCAACCGATGTAGAACCATGAAGAATCTTCTCCTGCTTTCCACTGCATTCCTGGCTTTCTTTGCTTCCTGCGGGAACGACGATCAGGACGACGACCCCGGCAGCCTCAGTTGCGTCGAGTATTGGGCTTCTGTCGCATTTTCCGATTTTTGCGGACTGACCATGGACGATTTCGATTTCAACACCATCCCCAACGATATCTGCAACGCCGATCAGAACAGTTCCTTCCCGTTCGACGATCTGATCTCGATCCGGGTGTTCAATCACTTCTCCGATCAGGCCGCCAAAGAGGAGTACGATCTGGAAGAAGACGATTTTAAACTTCTGCCCGATTACACCCCCATCAGCGACCTGGGCGACGATGCTTTTGCGATCTTGACGACCGCATTCGGCGAACTCGACCAGGCCATCGTCCAGGTCGTTCAGGGCCCCTATACGGTCTATCTCGAGATCAACGGAAATGCCTTCAACGGCGCCAACAACTGCTTTGACGAAAGCTCGGCGGTTGAATTCGCCCGGGCTCTGGTAAGTCCGCTGTAGCCCCTCTACCCGCAAGCTAACACCATGAACCATCATCGACAGATCGCGCTATTTTTGGGAACGGTGATCGGCGTCCTGCTCTTCTGTTCTTCCTGCAAAGACTGCCTCATCCCGCCCTGCGCGCCGCCCGATCTGAACGAGAGTCACGAGCTGTACCTGGAATTCTGTACGAGCGGAGCGGCGGCCGCTTGTTACGATCCTGCGGAACTGAGCCCGATCGGTTTCCGGATCCGCCTGGACGGGCAGGTCGTACTCGACACCTTGTTCAGCGATTTTGCGGCCATGGACCATTCCGTCAAGATCGGCAGTGGCAGCGCGTTCAAATTCGGGCCGGAAGGCGGCATCGTGGATCAGGTTGCGTACCACTACGAGTTTACCCTCCCTTCGTCCGGAACCACGATTTCGATCGGCGATTTTCAATTTGCGCCGGAAGATCCCTGCTCCTGTCCGGCCTATCGGTTCGAAAGTGCCCTGGTCAATGAGATGGAAGTCGCCATCGCCGATAACCGTTTGATCCTAAACAAATTATAATCGCAATCAAACCAACCACCATGGCAAGCGATCGACCATTCGTAGAGTTTGTTTTGGACCAGCTCGGCAATGCCGAAGAGATCACCGCCCGAAAAATGTTCGGCGACTATGGCGTTTTTTCCGGCCGCAAGATCTTCGCGCTGATCTGCGACAATCAGCTGTTTATCAAACCCACCGATGTGGGAAGAGCCTACATCGGCAAGGTCGTCGAGGCCCCGCCTTACCCCGGCGCCAAACCGAGTTTCCTCATCGAAGAGCAACTGGAAGACCGCGCCTGGCTCCGCGAACTGGTCCGAATTACGGTGGACGCCCTCCCCGAACCGAAGCCGAAAAAGAAAAAGGGAAAAAAGAGTTGATGGGCAAAGACGCACACACCGTATTCATTTCCTACGCCAGTGAAGACCGCCCGGCCGCCGAGCGCCTGGCGGACGACCTCCGTGAGTTGGACATCGATTGCTGGCTCGACAAGGAAGACCTGCAGGCCGGCGACAACTGGCGGGCCAAGATCGCCAAGGCCGTCAAGCATGCTCCTTTTTTCTTCTGCCTGCTGTCGAAGAACGGCGCCTCGGCCGTGCAACACGACCGCTTCGTGGCCGAAGAGATCCGGCAAGCCCTGGAGGAGCAGGGAAAACGTCCGTTCGGGACCCGCTATTTCATTCCGCTCAAACTGGAAGATTGCGATTATCCGGAGTTCCCGCAACTACGGGATCTACACATCCATCCGCTGTTTCCGGACTGGGAGAAAAGCATCAAGCGGTTGTTCCGGATCTTCCTACCCAGTTCGAAGGGCGAGGATGGTCCGGCCGAGATCTTCGGCCTGGACCTCGGGCACGGGGAATCCTGTGTGGCCATGACCACGCTGCAGTCGGAAGACGAGCCCAGCGTCGTGGAAATCCTCCCTGGCAAATCCAGCATCATTACCTCCGTGGCGATCCAAAACGACCGCCTGGTGATCGGCGACGAGGCCTTCACCCGGCAAGGCACGAGCGACTTCTATCTGTTGTTCAAGAGCGACCGCCTGGAACGCAAGGAAGTGTACCGCCCGATCCAGCTCTTTGTCGAGGCCATTGTCGACAAGCTGATCGATGGCGGACGCATCCGCGATCTCGAGCGATCGCTCTTCGTGGTGGGTTGTCCCTCCGGCTGGATCGGCAACGAGAAGCGGATCGCCCACTTCCGGCGCATCTTGCAGGAGGCCGGACTGCCGCGAGTACAGATCATCCCCGAGTCGCGCGGCGCTTTTCTCGACCTCCGGGCCAAAGGCCGGCTGGCCGAAGGGAACGACAAGTTTCAGGAGCAGGTGCTGATCATTGACGTGGGGTCGTCGACCACCGACTTTACCTACGTCACCAACCGCGAGGAACGGCCGCTCGACGAAGGCCACAACCGCCTGGGCGCCGGTCTGTTCGACCACGAGATCCTGCGGCTCAACCTGGAGCGCCTGCCGGCCGGCGAACTGAAAAAATACCGGCGGAAGTGCGCCGAAAGCCCGGAGTTCGAACCCCAATGCCTGCTCAAATGCCGGCGCCTGAAGGAAGATCTCTTCACCCGTACCTTCGCCAATCCGGAACCCTCTATCGAAAGCAAAGACTTCGTAGAGGTCGACGACGACCTGATCCTGCGCCTGCGCCTGCGCAGCGAGGAGCTGCGGGAGTTGATCGACCGTCCGCTCGAGGCATTGAACGGCCGGTCCTGGCGCAAGGAGTTCATCAACACGCTGCGCCGGGTAAAGAAAAAACACCCCGCTCCCTCCCTGATCTGCATCACGGGCGGCGCTTCGCGCATGGGCTTCGTCCGCGAGGAAACGGAGCGGATCTTCTCCGACCCGACCTGCGAGATCCTGATGGGTACCGAGCCGGAATATACGGTGGCCAAGGGCCTGGCCAAGGCAGGGAAGATCGACATACAGGTAGAGCACTTTCGGGCAGAATGCAAAACCTATCTGGAATCGGCAGCTTTCCGGGATCGACTGGAACTGCTGATGAAGCAACACCTTTCCACACTTTACGACGACTTCATTGAAAGCCTGGTCGATATGATCATGGCCAAAGTTGACGAGTGGAAAAAAGAACGCAAAACCGACTTTACGCATCTGATGAAACAGGTATTTGATCGCGATCACTTCAACCAGATCGGCGAGGAGCAACTGATCGGCAAATTGTCAACCTTCTTTGAGGAAGTAAAAGAGTCGATCAAACCCTTTGCCTTGAACTTAGCCATCAAATACAAGATCCCTACCAACAACCAATTGCTGTTCGCGGCCGAGTTGGAGGAACTGAAAACACTGACCTTGATCGATACCCTGGAGGACGACGATCTGGAGGATATGGACTTCTCCGAAGAACCTAAATGGCTGCGGAATCTGGTCATGGCGCTCAGTGAAGGATTGCGATATTTGCTCCGCGTCGGATTTGTGAAACGAGCGGTGCGCCGAAAGCTCGTTGATATGATGAAAGCCGAGCTGGCCAAGGACCAGGAAAACCCTCTTGCCGATCTGAAGGAACTCGGAAAGGATTTACAGTCAGACATCCATGACCGGCTGTTGGAAGGCGCCGAGGAATATAGCCTGCTGATCCGGTGAAGAGTAGAAAGATGAAAGCCCCCTGTCACTGACATTCATACTATAACTCTCAAATCTCCGACCATGCAAAAAGCCCGCCTGCTCCTGCTCGCCCTGCTCGCGCTCCAGTGCCAAACCGCCACCCCCGGGAAAGAGGAGCCCCCTACCCTGCCCGCCTGGTCGGACGTGGTCTTCTACCAGATCTTCCCCGACCGCTTCGCCAACGGCGATCCGTCCAACGACCCGACCTTCGAGGATACCAAAGGGGGCTGGCCCGACCTGTATTTCGATACCACCACCCTGGCCATGGTAGCCGAAAACTGGCAGGTACATCCCTGGGAATCAGATTGGTATGAGCTACAACCCTGGGAATCGGGGGTCGACTGGCCGGCCATCTTCGACTGGGCTAAACCCGACGATCCCATGGTGAAGACCTGGGCCGGACTGCGCCGCTACGGAGGCGACCTGCAGGGCGTGATCGACCGCCTCGACTATCTGCAGGAAC
>JAGQXA010000736.1 GCA_020436865.1 Saprospiraceae bacterium
ACGATCGTCGCTTCGCAGCAGAGTCAGGAGGCCCCGCATTGTTGGCTACAGGCCCAATCGCCCAGCGGACTGCTGACGGATCTCATCCTGCTCGATACCGGCACCGGCGATCCTGTTCCGGAGGTGAACGGCATCTTTCAACTAGGGCAACTCGACACAAATGAGGTGCGCAGCTATCAACTTATTGCCCTGAACCTAAGTTGTCAGGAGGAAGACCTCGATCTTACCTTCGGCTGGAATTGCAGCCCATACATCGATGCCGAAGATATTCCTTGCGTGAGCTGGGAACAAGCTTTCAAGGCCCTTTCGCCAAATGGAGAGCTTGAACTTCAGGTCGAAGGCCCGCTGGGCGATTGCCCGCAGCTTTGCGATACCGTGCCTTACCACCAGATCACGATCTTCAATGCCGACCTCGGCCCCGTCTGCGAATTACACCTCGATGCCATTCTACCCACCGGATTCTCGGTGCTGCCCGGCACCAGTCAGCTGGCTTATCCGTCTGACGACAGCTTTGTCGACATTTCCGACCCGCTCGATCTCGGTAACGGCACCGTGCGCTGGCCCCTCTACCAAGAGAACGCCCTCCTGGCGGCCGACTGCCTGCCCGGAGTGACTGCCGGCCCTCTGCACGAATTGCGCTTGCGCTTTCTCGGCACGACCGATTGCTCCTTCACAGTCGGTTCGAAATTGACCTTTCAGGCGACCGGGCAGCAGAATTGCGCGTTGCCGACCAACATCATTACCCGGCAAGGGATGCCTGTGTGTATTCAGACCTTTGACGAGGCCGACGAAACTTTCATCAACGTAAACCTGGAAAGTCCGGTCGGCTGCCAGGACACCGTGACACTCAGTTTCGGCATCGTACACACCGACCAGAGTGGCGCCGGCGACAGTATCCGCGTGAAACTGCCCGTCGACCTTCAATACGTCTTCGGTTCGTTTACTGGCCTGTTGAACCCGCCCGCAGGCGAACCTTTGATCGCGAATGTGAATGGCCAGGAAGAACTACGCTGGGGATTTCCGCCAGGCGTTCCGGCCTGGTCGCCCATCAGTTTCCAGGTTCAGGTCGAAGGGTTTGCGGAAAAACCCTGCGGCACGGAATACCTGACGGCGCAGGCCACCGCCGAGACCCAAGCCATTTGCGCCCTGACCGGCGACACTTGCTCGGTACATCTCGAATCGGGCAGCACCCTGGAAGCGCTGCCGATCGAGCGACCGATCCTGCAGATCCCCACCTTTACGCTGGAAATCTGGCCGGCCTTTGGCGGTGGCGATTCGATCGCCTACTCGATCGAGGTGGAGAACCTCGGAGCCAACCTCAGCCAGTCCGTGGAGATCGACCTCTATCTCGACCTCGACGGTGATTTGCAGTGGTCGGCAGACGATCAGTTGGTTGGGAGCCATTCTCTGACGGATCTACTGTTGCCGGCAAACGGCGTCTTTCTCCTTCCACCGCAACAGTTATGCCGGGTGTACGCCTATATCGATCCGGGCAAGCACTGCGCCTGTTCGACCGACCTACGTTTTCCCACTGCACCGATCATCTATCATACCGGTCAGGAACCGGTACTTTGTTCCGGCGAAGAGTTAGTCTTGGGCGCCTGTCTTCCCGGGGCCAATACGAACTGGGCGCCGGCCGAAGGGCTCTCTTGCGACACTTGCTGCCAGACACTGTTCCAATGGATCAATTCCGGTCTGGAACCAGCCGTTTTCGACCTCACGCAGGAAATGACCTTTGCCGACGGTTGTCAGCTTAATTATCAGTATGGGTTGACCGTTCGCCCGCAACCGGGTATTCTGTACGCCGACCCGGAGATCTGTCTAGGCGGGCAGGCCAATCTGGTAGCGACCAGCGGCGTCAGCTACCACTGGCAGGGGCCCGGGATCACCGACCCGTCATTGCCCGTACAGCAAGTGAGCCCGATAGCTACCGCTTCTTTTTCCGTGACGGTCGTCGATACCGTGGGCTGTCTGGGCGTCGATACGACGCTGGTATCCGTTCTTCCCTTGCCCCTGGCCGATGCCGGCGGCGACACGGTCTTCTGCCCCGGCGACCTCCTGCAACTCCACGCCATCTTCCAAGCTGATTACGACTATCTATGGATGCCCTTTGGAAACCTATCCGACCCGAATGTGGCCGATCCGGAACTATTGGCTCCGATCCCCGGGGCCTATACGCTGACAGTGACCGACCCATTTAATTGCCAGGACGTGGATACCATTCAGGTGACTTTCGGCGCTCCGCCGAACCTGTCGATCGCCGGCGACGACATGATCTGTCTGGGCAATTCCACCCTTCTGACCGCATCCGGAGCCGTGGCCTACGCATGGAGTCCGGCCGCAGCGGTCGAATGTCTGGATCCGCCCCTGTGTGATAGCGTATCGGTAGCGCCCCCCGGCACGACCATCTATTCGGTGACGGGCATTAGCGATAGCGGTTGTCCGGCCGAACTCAGCCTGACCGTCATGGTGATCGACAGCAATATGATCACGATCGACACGATCGAGACCTGTGCCGGCACGCCAGTCTCCGTACATGATCTGCTCACCGATGTGGCAGGATTTTACTGTGACACGACGGTATTGGCCAACGAATGTCTGTTCATCGATTGCATCGACCTGCGGGTGAGCGACACCAC
>JAGQXA010000737.1 GCA_020436865.1 Saprospiraceae bacterium
GGTGGCCAAGCCTATACCGTGACCATCACCGATGCCGCAGGCTGCGAGCTCGTCGAAACCATCGCCGTCGATAATCCGAAAGAAGTAGTGGCTTCGATCGAATCGGCTACCGACGTATCCTGCGCCGAAGGCAGCGACGGGACCGCCACGGCGATCGCCTCGGGTGGAGTGGAGCCCTACAGCTATAGCTGGGGTGCGAATACCGGCAGTCAGAACACGCCGACCGCTAGCGGTCTGGCCGAAGGTACCTACTTCGTGACGGTGGCCGATGCGAACGGTTGTCAGGCCGTCGTCTCGACGACCATCGATCAGCCGGAGCCGCTCGGCGTTGGGTTTGTGTCGGAAAAGGTGGATTGCTTCGGCGCATCGACCGGCTCGCTCTCTGCACAGGCCGAAGGCGGTACTGCTCCGTACACCTATGTGTGGTCGACCGGCCAGCAAGGCAAGGTGATCGACGCCCTGGCGGCCGGCACCTACACCGTGACGATCTTCGATGCCAACGGCTGTGAACTGATCGAAACGAGTGAGGTCTTTCAGCCCGAAGCGCCGTTGGCCGCCCTGTTCGAGGCCGATGACGTGAGCTGCTTCGGCCGCGAAGACGGCGTGATCTACCTCGACCCGTCGGGCGGAACGCCGCCCTATACCTTTAGCATCGACGGCGAACACTTCGTCGGCACTACCCAACTGGTGGGCCTGGAGGCTGGCGAGTATAACGTCTGGATGCGCGATTCGCGCGGCTGCGAATACATCACCTCGGAAATCCTCATCCTCGAACCCGAACCCCTGTCGGTCGATCTGGGGCCCGACCTGCGCATCGACATGGGCGAAACGGCCGTTCTGGATGCTGAAGTCTCCGCTCCCGTAGTGAGCTACGAGTGGATCCCCTTAGGTCCGGAAGGCTTGAATTGCTACGATTGCTTCGATCCGGAGACCGACGCCCTGTTCAATCCGGCCACTTACGAGCTGGTCGTGACCGATGAGAACGGCTGCACGGCCGAAGACCGCATCAATGTGTTCGTACACAAAGACCGTCTGGTGCTGGTGCCTCCCGCTTTCTCGCCGAACAGCGATAGCCACAACGATCGCTTGCTGGTGCACGGCAAGTCGGGTACGACCGTAACCTTGTTCCAGGTGTACGATCGCTGGGGCGAACTCGTGTTCGAAGCAGGCGACTTCCCGGTCAACGATCCGAACATCGGCTGGGACGGTTCCTTCAAGGGCGAGTTGATGAATAGCGGGGTGTTCATCTGGTATGTGGAAGTACGGTACGTCGATGGGGTAGAAGAGACCTTCAAGGGAAGTACCACCCTCATCCGCTAGGGAAAAACGCGCACAGATCGCGTTCGCAGCCCTACCTGGCCGGTCTGACCGCCAGGTAGGGCTGTCTGTTTCTACTACTCTTAGAAGTGTTAAAGAAATCTTAATAAAAAATACAATGTTGCAACATTGATTGTTTGTACATAAATTTGCCCCATGCGAATTGAAGAGGAAATTCAGCAGCGGACGTTCAAGAGCGAGTATCAGAAGGCGCATATCAACATTGTGTTCACCGCCTCCTGGTTGAGCCAGCATACCACGCGTCTGTTAAAGCCATATGGGATTTCCTGGCAGCAGTTCAATATACTGCGCATTTTGCGGGGCTTGGCGCCTGAGCCGGCAACCGTGAAACTCCTGACCGAGCGGATGCTCGACAAGATGTCGAATGCCTCCCGCCTGGTAGAGAAACTCAAGCAGAAGGGCTTGGTTCAACGAAAGGATTGTCCTGAAGATCGTCGCCGGGTCAACGTCTACATCACCGAGGCCGGTTTGCGACTGGTGGGAGAAGCTTCTGAAGCGATCGAGCGGAATATGCAGGATCAGATGGGTTCGATCGAAGAAGAAGAAGCTCGTGAGCTCAACGCCATTCTGGACAAGTTGCGCGGCTAGTTTTTTTTCTTGCAATTGATGTATATACAACAAATGTCAAAACTTTAATTTCAATCACGTAAATCTCAAATCGATCATCATGAAAGTAGGAACTGTATCTATGGGCGCTTTTGTCCTGACCTTTGCCGTTATCGGTCTGGCCTTCACGAATCCGGGCGAGGTCGCCAGCTATAATGTCGACGCCGCTGCCAGCCAGATCGTCTGGAAGGGGTACAAAGTGTTGGGAGAACATACCGGCACCATCAACGTTCAGAAAGGTTCGTTGAACATCCAGGACGGCCAGCTCGTCGGCGGCAGCTTTGCCATCGACATGACCTCGATCGCTTGTACCGACCTGAGCGGCGAGTACAAGGGCAAGTTGGAAGGACACCTGAAGTCGGACGACTTTTTCGGTGCGGCCACCTACCCGACGGCTACCTTTGTCATCACCAGTGCAACGCCGAACGGGGTCGACCGCTACAAAGTGACCGGTAACCTGACCATCAAAGATATCACGAAGGAGATCAAGTTCATCGCCAATCTGGAGAAGGAAGAAGGGCAGGTGGTAGCCAAGGCCGACATCCAGATCGACCGCTCGGAGTTCAACGTGCGCTACGGCTCGGGATCGTTCTTCGACAGCCTCGGCGACAAGACCATTTACGACGAATTCGATCTGTCGGTGAGCATCGTGGCGACCGGCAACTGATCTGCCGCCGCGACCATTTCAATGTCACCTAAAAAGAGGCTTCTGCTAGCTCCGGCCGGCAGAAGCCTCTTCCTTTTCCGCAGGGCGGCATTGGAAAAACGGGTGGTGTGTCACTTACTCGATGAGTTCCGACTCCAGCCGGCCGCGCGGCGCCTTCGGTTTGATCAACAACCGGAGGCTTTGATCGTAGGTGAGATAATTCCAGACCCAGTTGACGAAAATGACCATCTTGTTCCGTACGCCGAGGATCTGGAAGAGGTGTACGAGCAGCCAGGCGGCCCAGGCAAAAAAGCCCTGGAAGCTCCACTTCGGGAGGTCGACCACGGCGCGGTTGCGTCCGACGGTGGCCATCGACCCCAGATCTTTGTAGCGAAAGGGGCGCCATTCGTCAGGCTTATCCAAATGTAGGTTACGGGCCAGGTGACGCGCCATTTGAATGGCCGTTTGCGCTACTTGCGGATGCCCTTTCGGATAGTCCTTCGTTTCCAGGTAGGCAATGTCGCCCAGCGCAAACACTTCCGGATGTCCTTCGACCTGCAGGAGATCGTTGACGCGGATGCGATTGCCGCGCACGATGGCGTCGCTGGGTAGTCCGGCTACCGTATTTCCGGTGATGCCGGCGGCCCAGATCACCTTTTTGCTGTGAATGCGGTCTCCGTTGTTGGTCGAAACATGTTCGCCGTCGTAGTCGTTGACCAGGGCATTGAGTTTGACCTTTACTCCAAGTTCCTGTAAATAGCGCAGAGCGGCGGTCGAGGCTTTGTCCGACATGCCCGGCAGCAAGGCAGGGCCGCCTTCCAGGAGGTAGATGTCGATCTCGTCGGTGTTCAGCTCGGGGTAGTCTTTGGGCAGGATGTATTTTTTCAACTCGGCCAGCGAACCCGACAGTTCGACACCCGTCGGCCCGCCGCCCACCACCACGATGTCGATCAACCCCTGGCGCTCTTCGTAGTCGGGAGTGATAAGCGCCTTTTCGTAATCGACCAGCACGGCGTTGCGCAGGAACAGGGCTTCGGCTACCGACTTCATCGGAATGGCGTGCCGGGCAATGTTCTCGTTCCCAAAGAAATTGGTCTTGGCGCCGATCGCCAGCACGAGGTAGTCGTAGTGCAAGGCGCCGATCGAGCTATGTATTTCGCGCCGCTCGAGATCGACGCGCTGGACCTCGGTAACGCGGATGTACACCTGTTCCTTCTTCTGGAAGATCTTCCGCAAGGGAAAGACGATCGAACTCGGTTCCAGACCGGCCATGGCGACCTGATAGAACAGGGGCTGGAACTGGTGGTAGTTGTTCTTGTCGATCAGAACGACCTGAAAGCGACTTTTCTGCAGGCGGGTGGCCAACGCCAAACCGGCAAATCCGGCGCCGAGAATGACGATGCGTGGCCGGTCGGTTTCGGGAATGTGGAAGGACATAGGGGTGACGAAGGTTACAGAGGTTACAAAGGTGGCAGAGGTGGATCCAGGGGTCCAATGACCCCTGGATCCATGATGCTGCTTATTCTATGACCAGCTTCAGGGTGCGGACGGCCTTTTCCGTGCGCAACTGCAGCAGGTAGAGCCCGGTCGGCTGGCCACGAAGGTCGAACGACTGGCGGAAGTTCGCCCCGGGGCGGTCGATCTGGCGACTGAACAACCGGCGGCCCGTAAGGTCCAACAGCTGCAGGTCCAGTTCCTCGTCGACCAGGCCGTCGATATGTAGAACAAACGAACCGTCGCTGGGGTTGGGCACAAGCCGGGTGGAAATGGCGGAAGGCAGGTCGCTGGCCGCACTGACGGTCTCGATCGTAATGGTCTGGGTAACGGAGTTATCACCGCAGTCGTTAGCGGCGCTGAGGGTTACGGTGTATTCACCCGGCTCGGAGTAGATATGGGCCGGGTTTTCGGAATCGCCGTTGTCGCCGTCGCCGAAATCCCAGTCATAGCTATCGGCCCCGGTCGTCAGGTTCTCGAAGATGACGATGCCGTTGATCACCTCGTAATTGAAATCCGGCAGGGGCGCTTCCCCCACTTCGATCTCGATCTGGAAGGTATCGGCGCCCACTCCGTTGCTGGCGATCAGTTGGGCCGTGTGGAGCCCTGCCTGTTGATAAACCACGACGTGCGGCCCGGCGGAAGTGGCCATGCTCGGCGAAGTACCGGCGCCGAACGACCACAGGTAGTCGAGGTCGTCGCCGGTCGACTGGTTCTGGAAGAACACGAACTGCCCTTTGCAGATCTCCGTGGTATTGGCTGTGAAGGCGGCAACGGCCGGGGTAAGCTCCTCGACATTGACGTTGTCGATATACAGGCTGTTGCCTTGCCCGCTGATGTTGACGAAGCGGAACACGACTCCGCTGCCTACGTAAGGAGCCAGGCTGATCTGCTCTTTTCGCCAGTCTGAGGCGCCGTCGGGCGTATAAAAGTCGTTTTGGGCCGGCGCCGTGGCCAGTTCGCTCCCTTCCTTGAAGTAGATCGAACCGGCGAAGTTATTGCCGCAATCGGTGAACAGGTCGACCCGCAATCCGTCGAACGTATTGGCGCTGAAGGGGGCGTACGAGAGATCGAAACTCAGTACGGTATTTTCGCCGGCATCGGTCAGGTCGATGGGTACGGTGGCCAGCACATCTTCCTGCCCGTCCAGGGGGTAGTTGCGGTTATTGACGTACATGGTTCGGGTGATCTGTCCGGTCGGTCCGGGTACCGTGCGCCGTTCCCAGGTAAGGGCCCCGTCGGGATTTTCGATCAGCCAGAAGGGGGGCGGTATGTCGCCCTGGAAATCCTCGAAGAACGGCACGTTTGCGCCATCACCGAAGTAAAGCAGGGCGTTGAGGTCTTGACGGATCGTGTCGTTAAAGAAGGCCTCGTCGGCGGTGGTGGATACCCAGGTACGGAAGTCGTAATTGCCCGAGCTGTTGATCTGGATCCCTGCGGCAAACTGGTGTTCGACCGACTCGCCGGGAGACAGGGGCCCGGCGATGGTTTCGATCACCGGTGGGTTGCCGTCGAATTGGTAGCCGACCTGCAGGTTCGTTTGGGTGGTGAGGCCGCCGTTCTGTACGGTGACCACGACCGGACTGGCGAAACTTCCGCAGCCCGTGATGGAACTGATGAAGGGTACGTTGATCTGGGCCAGGATCGCATCGTTGTCGAGTACACAATTGCCGAGGCCGCCGTTGTAGCGGATCGCTATGGCCCGCTGTCCCTGAAGGCCGTCGTCGCCCAGGGCCCTCACCGATAGCCAATGATCGAGCGTCGGATTGCCGTTGAGGGTCGGCACATCGAAGAACAGATCGGCGGTGGTGCCGACCGGCTCCATATAGCGGTCGCCGAGCAGGAACACCTCGTACGAAGTGGCGCCTTCCACCTCCGACCAGGTGAAGTGGAGGAAATCCGGGCAAGCCTGGGTGACGGCCAGATCTTCGGGTACCGATATAATGGAAAAGGCCTCATCGTTGCTGTCGCTCAGTCCGTCGCGGCTGATGCGCAGGTAGGCTTGTCCGCTCAATTCGTCGGGTACTTCCCAGACAAACAACCGGTCGTCGCCCGGAATATTGGCGATGAAGTTCCAGTTGCCTCCGCCGTCGACCGAATACTCCAGGGTGAATTCGCCCGCGTTGCCGTAGGCGTCCCAATGGATCACCTCCGAGGCGCCGGGGGCCAGGCCTTCGCCGCCATAGGGATAGGTCAGTTCGATCTCGTCGAAGATGTATTCGATCACGACGTAGTATTTGACCGGTCCGGTCGGCACTTCGTAACCCTCGATTTCGAGGGTGTAGGCGCCGGGTTCCGGATCGAAGAGCGACACCTGTTCGACATTGTTGAGGTGATCGACGCCGGTGGTGGCCGGCAGGTTCAACAGGGCGGGATTGGGTGTGGGGTCGAGCACATAGGGCAGATAGACGTTGCTGTTGCCGTCGATCAAACGCGTGTCGAGGTCGTTGATCAGGGCCTTGTTGGTCATCGGGCTGGCCGGCGGGTCCATCCAGTACGTCATGATCTTGGCCTGGCGCACGTTGGCCGGGATCTCGATCTCATGCTGACCGGTTTGATTCTGGTCGATCGTGGCCGAGAAATAGCGGTTCTCTTCCAGTACGCGCACGGCGCGCAGACCGTTGACATGGCCCCAGCCGAAGCGAAAGTCGGGCCCCGGGTTGCTCAGATCGTTGGCGGTGTTGAGCAAGATGGCTTTGAGCAGGGCCGACTCGGCGGTTTCCCCTCCGTTCAGTTCCTGGTAGGCCTGGTGCAGCTGGGCGGTTACGCCGGCGATCCCGGGGGAAGCTCCGGAAGTGCCGCCGAATTCCTGATAGCTTTGGTTGGGGTCGGTCGAGCCTTGTTCGCCATTGGCGGAGATATCCGGCTTGATGCGACCGTCGTGGGCCGGCCCGCGGCTGCTGCTGGCCACGAGCAGGCCGCTGGCATAGAGGTTGGCGGTGGCGATCACGTTCTTGCCCTGTTTGTGCCCTCCGGTGATGTTGCCCCACTGATCGCCGGCGCCATAGCCACATTCCTGGTTATTGCTGTTGCCGGCGGAAAAGACGTGCATGAGCGTAGGGTTCTGATAGATCTGCTGATCGACCGTGCGGGTGATCGTGGTGTAGCCGGCATTGCAGCCGTTGCTGTAGGAAGAGTTGGTCACCAGCACCTGCTCATTCTGATGCAGCGGCAAGGTATTGTCGAGGAAATCCTGTTCGTAGTTGAGCACGTAGATCGTCGCCCCGGCGGCCATACCCCGTTCGTTCGGATCGAGGTTGCCGGCGCCGCCGAAAATACCGGCTACGCCATCGCCATGAGTGCCGTTATCGTTATTGATGTCCTGGACCAGGCGGCCCTGGAAATCGATGTGCGGTCCGACGATGCCGTCGTCGCGCACCAGCACGTTGATCCCCTCGCCGGTGTACTTACGCCCGGAAGGCGTGTTCATATCGAGGGTGTTGGCGCGATGCAGGCTGCGGCCCCGGGTGTCTTCCGGTTCGCCGGGTTCGGGGGCTGCTTCGGCGTAGGCAAGATAGGGGAGGGAGGCCAGCTGGTGGAGGCGCTCTCCGGCGATGCGCACGCGCAGTACGTCGTTTTGTCCGTTTTGTGCCAGGATCTCGAGCCCGTCGGCGGCGCAGTAGGCGCGCACCCGTTCTTGCGGAATATCCGGAAAGTAGTGCAGCAGTAGTTCGACGGTCGGCTGAGCGGCGAGGGTTGCCAGGCCGGACGCCATCTTATTGGTCGGCAAGATGGGCTGGATGCTGCGCACGCCCAAGGCCTCGAGAAGGTCCGCGTCGATCTCCGTCGGCAGGCTCGCTATGAAGGTGCGGTTGGGAATGTACTGGAGCAGTTCGATCCCTGCTTCCCGAATGGCCTGTCGCTGTCCGGCGTCGGGGATCTGGTAGAATTGTAGAAAGCGGTAATAGACGCCTTCCAGTACCTCCTCTTCGTGCAGGGCGCCTTCGGTGCGGAAGGTGGCCACATTTTCGGGGAAGGTCTGTTTTCCGCCAGCTAACAGGACGGAATAGTCGGGAAGTAACTGTGCCTGCGCGGTAAAGTTAAGTACCATGAACAGGGCCAATAGGATCCCGTAATAAGTCGATCTGTTCATATCAAATTCAGCTTTGTGGTTGAGAATAGATGGGCTGTAGGTTCGCGAAAATAAGGAGAATTAACCAATCACCCAATCACCTTCCGATGCACGCCCGGTTCGTACGTCTGGCCGATCTGCCGGAGGATTTCTCCATAGGCCGCTTCGTCGTGCCAGAACGACACCTGTTCCACTTCCAGGATCAGGATGGGCAGTTCGGGCGAGTAGCGAAAGAAGGAAAAGTAGGCTTGCTGAATGGATTCGAGATAGTCTGGCCGAATGTCCTGTTCGTAGGCGCGGCCGCGGTGGCGGATGTTGCGCA
>JAGQXA010000738.1 GCA_020436865.1 Saprospiraceae bacterium
CTTCCCCATCCATTGTTCATCCAAACCGCCTAAAATCAGCCTTACAACAACTCTACTTCCATCCACACAGGCTGGTGATCGGAAAACTGGAACTCCTGATTGATGGTTTTGACCTGCCGCACCCGCACATTGGGCGACACCAGGAAGAAGTCGATCAGCGTTTCAAAGGTCGTTCCCTTTTGGTACACGTCGCGCACCTTCCGGTTGGACGGCAAGGTCGGATCGTACGCCCACTTCCAATCGTCGGGCAAGAAATCGGGCTCGATGTTGGATTGCGTATAGCCCTGCGTACGACCCGGCATGAAACGATCGAAGTCGAAATAGGGCGGACACTGGTTCCAGTCGCCCCCGACGATCACATAGTGGCCCGCCTCGTATTCGCGCAGGAACAGTTCGCGCAAGTAGGTCATCTGTTGTTGCTTGAGTTCGCCGGTTTTGTCATAGGCCGAATTGTGCACGTTGATCAACACCAGTTCGCGGCCGTTCTGGTGCGGGAACCGAAGCACGGCCGCACATCGGTCGAGCTGAAAGATGCGGGTCGGCCAGGGGAAGGCCCCCGGCAGCTGAATGCGCGTCTGACCGGTCGGCCGAACCCGGCTGTAGGTCGCCAGGCCGCTGTGCACCTTGCCGTAGGCCCGCCAGGGTTCCAGTAGCGGCAAAGGCACCCGCGGCGCCTGATAGTTCGCGGCAAACCAACTGCCGTAGCCATCCAGCTCGGCGCCGAAGGCCTCGAATTCGTCGAGGTAATAACTTCTCCGCGAGGCGCGGTCGACCTCCTGCAGGAGAAAGAAATCAGACTGCACGCTGCGCGCTACCGTGCGCATACCTTCGACATTCTTCTCGACCAGCTCGCGGGTCGGCCGGATCATCTTCCCGTTGGAAAGGAGCAGGTTGCCGCTATCGTAGAAGAAATTGCTCTCGGCGCCCAGTCCGCCGTAGCCCACGTTCCAGATCGTAAAGGAAAGGATACTGTCGGTCAGCGCCTCCTGAGAAGGTTCGTGGACAGCTTCCAACGAGATCTCCTCTTCCGGCTGAAAATCCGTCAGCGTGCCGTGCAGCAGGATCAGCCCGATGTACAAGGCGAAGAGCAACAGAAACCAACCGAGGTATTTGAAGGTCGAACGCATGTTTTTCTTGTTTTTGAAGTAGCGGTCGGAAGGCTATATAGCGGTCGGAACGCTTAGGAGCGTTCCGACCGCTATATAGCCTTCCGACCGCTAGTAGATCTGCTCAAAAGCCCAGCACGTCGCGCATACCGAAAAAGCCCTTTTTCCCTACCAGCCAGGCGGCGGCCAACAGGGCGCCGCTGGCAAAGCCTTCGCGCGAACGGGCCACGTGTTGGATCTCGATGCTATCGACGGCAGAAAAGTAGCGGACGAGGTGCGTGCCGGGCGCCGGATCTTCGCGCACCGACACGATCGACAGCTCATCGGGCGCCGCTTCTTCGCGGTTGACCCAGTGGGTCTTCCGGCTGAGCCGCTCGAGTATCTGGTTGGCCAGCGAAATAGCCGTGCCGCTGGGGGCATCGAGCTTCTCCGTATGATGGATCTCCCGCAGGGAGGGGTTGTAGGCAGGGTGTTGCTCCATGAGAAAGGCCAGGTATTGATTGACCGCAAAGAAGAGGTTGACGCCGATGCTGAAGTTAGAGGCGTACAGCAAGGCGCCCTTGTTCTCGTTACACAGGGCGATGGCCTCTTCCAGGCGGTCGAGCCAGGCGGTCGTACCGCACACCACCGGCAGGCCGGCCTTCAGGCAGTCGGCGATGTTTCGGAACGCGGTTTCCGGACGGGAAAATTCGATGGCCACGTCGGCCGCACGCAGGTTTTCGGCGGTCAGTTCGTCGCGATTGCGGCTATGCACGCGGAGCACGATCTCGTGGCCTTGCTCCACCGCGAGGCGCTCGATCGTTTTCCCCATTTTGCCGTAGCCGATCAGGGCAATATTCATAGAACGAAGACTTGAAGGGATCAATAGCCTCACCAATATACGCCGATCGGCCGCAAAACCTATTCTTCCACCGCCCCTTTTTCCCAGCGCAGATTTCCCTCCACCACCCCGTCCTGGTGAAATCCGCACTTTTCCAGTACGCGCTGCGAAGCCCGGTTGTCGGGCGGCGTAAAAGCCTGCGCCACGCGCACTCCGGCTTGGGCAAAGGCCCAATGGAGCAGCGACCGCAGCGCTTCGGTAGCAAACCCCTGTCTGTGATAATGGCCGTCGATGTAGTAGCCCAATTCGATCACGCCCTCCTCTCTCGGGGGGCCGCCCAGGCCGATCCCGCC
>JAGQXA010000739.1 GCA_020436865.1 Saprospiraceae bacterium
GATGCGAAAGTGACCTTCATCGACGAGGTCGGCGATCATTGGGAGGAATACCACGTATTCCACCACAAGTTCGTCACCTGGCTCGAAGAGAACGGCTATGAGGTCGACCAGGTGACCAGCCTGTCTAAAGAGGAACTCGCCGAGATCCTGGCCCGTTCGCCCTACCACGCCGCCACCGCTAACGATGTCGACTGGGTGCAGAAGGTCAAGATGCAGGGCGCGATCCAGAAATGGGTCGACCACTCCATCAGCGTCACGGTCAACGTGCCGGCCGACACCACCGAAGACATGGTGAAGAAGATCTACCAGACCGCCTGGGAGGTCGGCTGTAAAGGCTGTACGATCTACCGCGACGGCTCGCGCTCGGGCGTGCTGGTTGCGGAAGGCAGTGGGAAGGGAGAAGCGGCCAGATTCCAGGAAACCATGTCGCCGAAGCGACCGGAACGATTGGAGGCGGCCGTTGTGCGCTTTTTGAACGAAAGAGAGAACTGGATTGCAGTGATCGGGCTCTACGACAACAAACCCTACGAGATCTTTACCGGCCGTGCCGAGGACATGTTCAAATTCCCCGACTATGTGACCAGCGGCTGGGTGAACAAGGTGAAGGATGAAGACGGGCACAATCGCTACGACTTCCAGTTTCTCGACAAGGAGGGCTACCGTGTGACCGTCGAAGGCCTTTCCCGTTCGTTCAATAAAGAGTACTGGAACTACGCGAAACTCATCTCCGGCGTATTGCGGCACGGCATGCCCATCGTGCACGTGGTCGACCTGGTCGACGCCCTCAACGTCGAAGAAGACTACATCAACACCTGGAAGAACGGGGTGGTCCGCGCGCTCAAGAAGTTCGTGCCCGACGGTACCAAGGCCGCCCAAAGCGCCTGTCCGGAATGCCACGATCCGGAAGGTCTGTTGTATAAGGAAGGCTGTCTGCTTTGCAAGAGCTGCGGGTATTCGGAGTGTGGGTGAAATGAGTGTGAGTGTGAGTGTGAGTTTGAGTGTGGGGCTGGTCGTGGCGATCTTGGCCTGTTTACTGGTTCAGTGCCGGCCGAAGGGCGGGTTGGAGGTTGGCGTCGACAAGGTGGGGGCCATCGCCTTCGACCCTTCGACCGATGATCCGGCTTTTCGTCCTTGCGACGAGGAGCGGATTGCCGAGTACTACCGGGTTTTTCCGCGTTATGGGGAAGGGCTGAAGACCATTCGTGACCAATTGCGCCCGGCTCTGGAAACCCTGCCGGGGATTCCCGGAGAGAACGGATATCTCACCGTGCGCTTTATCGTCAACTGCGAGGGGGCGGCCGGGCGTTACCGCATCCTGGAGGTGGACCCCGGCTATCGCCCAAAATCATTTCCAGCCCCCTTGCGCGACTTTTTGCTCGGGCAAACCCGCGAATTGCAGGGCTGGACGCCCGGGCGGCAGGAAGGAGAGCCGTCGGACAGCTACTACATGCTCACCTTTAAGATCCGCGACGGCCGGGTGGTCGATCTGTTGCCATGAAGGCGCTGAAATACATAGCGCTGTCCCTCCTGTCCCTGGCCCTGCTGCTGGCCGTGTTGATCTGGAGTTTCTTTGCGTCGTTGACGCCGCGCGAACGCGCCGAGTTCTGGTTCGTTCAGCAAAAGGGCTATCCCCAGGGCTCGGCTGCCGAACAGTGGCGGCTTGAGCGCGCCATCCGGGCCGACTCGAGCTTCGCGCCTGCCTTCATGGAGAAATCGGTTTCCCACAACAAACGCGGGCAGTTTGCCGTCGGATTTGCGCTGCTCGATCACGCCGTGGAAATCGACCCCGTCGAATACCTGGGGTACCGGGGTTTTGTCAAGCTTTACATGTTGCGGGACTACGAGGGCGCCCTGCGCGACTTCGAACGATTGGATAGCCTGACCCCCGGCGTGCGTGATGCCCCCTGGGGGGAAGACATCTACTACGTGCTCGGCCTGGCCTGCAAGCAAAGGGGCGATTGGGAAAGGGCGTTGCACTATTTCAGCCGGTCGATCGAAGAAACGACCCGCGAACAAGGGGAAGACTGGGTGGAAGTCCGCAATTTCTGGTACCGCGCTCTGGTCCGCCTGGCGCTGGGCGACCCGGAAGGCGCGCTGGCGGACCTCGACACGGCCTTGCGGCTGTTCCCCCGTTTCACAGAAGCCCACTTCTGGAGGGGCAAGGTATTGGCCGAGTTGGAAAGGAGCGAAGAAGCCTGCGCCGCCGCTGCGGGGGCCCTCGAACTCTTCGCGGCCGGGCAGTATTACTCCGATAAATACTACGAACTGCCCGATCAACTCTACCGGTCGGATATCGAGACTTTTCTGCAGGAGCTTTCGTGCCGGTAGAAAACGAAGCGGCCCGGACCTGGAAAGGACGGGCCGCTTCGCCTTTTCAGCCGTCTGCTAGTCTTTCGAACGCTGCTGAGCCGCGAGCGGATCGAAGTATTCCGGCAGGGAGAGGTCGAGGTCGGTCTTCTTCGGGTAGAGACGCGGGAAGAATTTCGGTACCCGCTGTTGGTAGCGCTGGTACTTGTCGCCAAACACTCCGACGAGATCGCGCTCTTCGTAGCGCACCGATACAGCGATGAACACCGTTAACATCAAAGCTCCGGCGAGGTGCGTGATCGTCATGTCAGGGGTTGACCACATCATGACCATCATACCCAGCATCATGGGGTGACGTGTATACTTGTACATGGCCGGCGTCTGGAAATGCGGTTCGGAAAAGGGTTTGCTGCGAAAAGGGTTGAGTATCTGCTTCAAACCAAAAAGGCCGAAGTGGTCGATCAGAAAGGTCGATAGAAGGACGGTTCCAAAGCCCAGGAAGTACAGGCCGTAAAGCAGGTAGCGGCCCCAGTCGGCTTCGACCTGCCAGATCGTGCCGCCCAGCGGCTGCCAGAAGTAGATCAGAACGGCCAGACATAGATTGGACGCCAGTACATAGGTGCTGCGTTCCGCCGCCTCCGGAATGAACTTTTTGATCCATTTCTTAAAGTTCGGCCGGGCCATCACGATGTGCTGGACACTGAACAACAATACGAGCGCCAGGTCGATCAGCAGGGCGGAGGCCCAGGGCATGGTCGGATCGGAATCGATCGATTTCGGCACCCATACATTGCCCATGAAGGCAACGAAGTAATTGAACACAGCGAGAAACAGAAGGTAGCTAATTACGCCGTACAACAGGATGACATACTTTTTCATGTCTTCAATGGTTTTGATAAACAAAGGGTTACGCAATAGTCGGGTGATTTCGAGGCGCAAGATAGGGCGTCGAAGAGGCGAGCGACAGGGCAAATGAGTGGCTAGCCGTTTTGGATGAGTAGAAAGAGGAAAGTAGAAAGTAGAAGGACGTTCGCTTGCCGGCTCAGCGCCTAAGGATCCAAGGATCCCTGGATCTCAGGATCCTCAGAAGGCGGTTCCTGGGATGGGTTGCCTTCCAGATCCTTCTTGAACACCAGCGTGCGGTAGGGGAAGGGAATTTCGATGCCCTCGTTGTCGAAGCGTTTCTTGATGCTTTCCAGCAAGTCGCAGTGCATGACGAAGGCGTCTGCCTGATCGTTGGCCCAGGCCCAGGCGCGGAGGGTTACGGCAAAATCGCCCAGGCTGATCAGGCGTACGGGCACCTCGTCGGCCCCTTCTTCGATCATTTTGGGGCTGCGTCCGTCGATGCGCAGTGGGTGGTTGAGCGTTTCCTCGCGCATGATGGCCTTGGCCAGTTCGACATTCGAATCATAGCTGATGCCGACCTCTATCCAGCGGCAGATGCGTTCGTCGCCGAGGTCGGCGTTGACGATGATCTCCTCGCTGATGACGGAGTTGGGGATGATGATGCGGCGGTTGTTGAAGTCGCGGATGACGGTATGGCGCAGGGTAATGTCTTCCACTACCCCGGTCAGGGTGTCTTTGATCGTGAGCCGGTCGTTGACCCGGAAGGGTTTGAATACGACGATGAAGATCCCGCTCACCACATTGCTCAGGGCCTGCTGCGAGGCAAAGCCCGCCGCTACCGTCAGGATGGCCGCCCCTGCCAGGAGGGAGTTGGCCACCGTGCGCAGTGGCGGGAAGGTATAGATCGCCCAACTGAACCCCAGGATGTAGATCACGGCCGATAGCACATGCTTGAGGAACTTGTAGTTGGTGGGATCGTTGCGCATGACGATCGACGATCGCTGGATGAAGCGCGTGAAGATGCGCTGAAAGACGAACGCCACAATGATCGTGATCGCTATGATCGCGACAAAAAGGCCAATTTCCGACAGATTTTCCAGGAGTTGTTCACGCATGGGCAGTCTCTTCCATAGATCGGGCGGGAAAATAGCGATTATCCGGCAGGGAAACAAGAAGCGCCGGGTAAATTGGGAGAGCCTTCGCTTGCCGGGTGGAAAATGCCTATTTTGGAAAATGGGTGTATGGGCCGGCATCGATCTGGGTACTTCCGGGGCAAAGCTGCTGGTTGTCGACGAGCGGCTGCGAGCCGTCGACTCTTGCCGGATAGCCTACCCCTGGCAGGGGGTGGAGCTCGACCTCTCTATTGTGCTCGGGGCGTTCGATCAGCTGTTGCCGCAATTGTTGTCAAAACATGGTCGTCGGCTGGAAGCTATCGGGCTGAGCACTGCCATGCACAGCCTGGTACTGCTCGACTCCGGATTCCGGGCGCTAACCCCCTTGATCACCTGGGCCGATCTGCGCAGCGCCGGCGTGTTCGAAAAGCACCGGAGCACGGCCCCGGCAGCCGGACTGGTCGATCGAAGCGGTACGCCTTTTCATCCGATGAGTCCCCTGCTCAAGATCCGGCATTTCCACGAGCGGGAACCCGCGCTTTTCCGCCGGACCCGCTACTTCGCCGATCTGAAGTCCCTCCTGATCCAACGTTTGACCGGCCGGCTGGAGGTCGACTATTCACTCGCCTCGGCCACCGGATTGTGGAATGCCCGCACGATAGAGTGGGATGCA
>JAGQXA010000740.1 GCA_020436865.1 Saprospiraceae bacterium
GTATCGTCGAATTGCACCGGGTAATCGGTGATCTTCAGTTCGGCCTCATGCCAGCCGGCGTTGCGGATCGACAGATTGACCGTATCGGTCACGCCCGCTTTCGGCGGAATGGTCAGCGTGCCGACCGGTTTTTCCTGCCCTTCGTAACGGATGCTCAGGCGGATGTTGTCCACCTCCTCATCGGTATGATTGAATACGCGCACCATCAGGCGATTGGTCTGATTGAGCATTTGTACGGGCGATTCGAACCAGGCCGAGTCAATGCTGATGTTCTTTTCCTGCACCGACTGCAGAGGTACCAGATTGATCTCCATCGTCGTATCGACATATTCCTGCAGGTCCGTAATGTTGCGCTGAAAATCGGAGATCAGATAGGAGACCGAATATTCGGCATCGGGGCTTTGCAGAGCTTGCCGCTGCCGGGCCAGCACCTGGCTCAGATCGCGCACGGCCGGTCCGACCTCCACCTCGTCGATCAGGCTTAAAGCATCTTCCTTGCTGACCAGTCGCTGGTGGCGTCCTTCGAAATCGTTGGTCAGTATCTGAAAGCGATCGTCGGCCGGGTAGGCGCCGACAATCTCGCGCGCTCGCCGCTTGGCGAGTTCGAGCAGGGGCACGTCCTCACTGGCAGCACTCATACTGAAGGAGTTATCGATAAAAACCCCCACGGCCTTCTTGCCCGTTCTCACCTCGGCATCCTGCGGAATAAAGGGCTGGGCGAAAGCCAGGACCAGAAGGGCGATGGCCAGGCAGCGCATTAGCAAGACCAGCAGGTTGCGAAGTCGCGAGCGCGCACTGGTCTCCTCTTTCACCTCTCGCAGGAAGCGCACGTTGGTGAAATAGACCTTCTTGAAACGCCGAAAGTAGAACAGGTGAATGATGATCGGAATGGCGATGGCGGCCAGCGCGGCTAAGAACACGGGGAATAAGAACTGCATGTCGTCTCTCGGTATTTGTCCCTTCGGTTGATCGGTAATATTACGTCTAAATCGGCAGAATGTTATGTGGGCAAAGCTAAAAACAAAAAAGCCATTCCGACAGGCGAACCTGTCAGGAATGGCCATTTCCATTAAACACTTATGGAAAAAACAATCTTTAGCGCACCAGGGTCACGTCTCCTTCGTACAGTTCGACCTGCCCGTCGATGAATTCGATCTCGGCAAACCAGGCGTAAACCGCCGGATTGGCGAGTTTACCCCGGGCCAGGCCGTTCCAACCGAAGTCGGGGTTGTTCGGGGCAAAGTTATTCAGTTGGAAAACCGGCTCCCCCCAACGGTCGAAGATGTGGAAACTCCGGATGATCGCCACCTGTTGACCGGCAAAGATCATGAAGACATCGTTCTCTCCGTCGCCGTTCGGCGAAAAGACGTTGGGGATGTAAATGTCGGGGCGTCGGTCGACCTTCAACTGGATCCGGTCGGTCGCCTCGCAACCGTCAACGGTCGTGATGGTGATCCAATAGGTTTGGTTCACCACCGGCGTGATCGAAGGCGTCAGGCAATCGGTACAACTCAGGCCGTCGGTCGGCGTCCACACGATCGATTCGATCTGATCTGGATCGACGTTCGCAAAGGCCTCGATCTGATACGAATCGCCGAGCTTCACCGTGACGGTTTCCTCCAGGTCGACGACCACTTCGGCGCTTTGTGGGATCAGGGCCTCGTCGAACAGCACACAGCCGTTGGCGTCCTGTACGGCAATGTCGTACGCGCCTGCCGGCAGGAAGGGGAAGAAGTTCTGCGAAGCGTAGGTCTGTCCCCCGTCGATCGAGTACTGGTACGGGGGTTTTCCTCCGATCACGGTGCCGAACTGGATCTGTCCGTTCTCCTGATTACAGGAGGTCGGGCCGAGTTCCCAGTCGAAAGCCTGCGGTTCGTTCTCGGTGACGGTCACCTCGTCGGTTGAACTACAACCGTTGTCGTTGTTCGTAATGGTCAATTGGTAAACGCCCGGTTCGTTGACGAGCGGGCTGGCCGTGGTGGCTCCGCTGAGGATGTTGCCATTGGTCGTTTCCCACAGATAGCTCACATTGGCGGCTCCACCGGTCACGCTGCCGTCGAGCGCAAGGTTATCTTCGACGCAACTCAACTCCGTATCGGTACCGGCGTCGGCGCCGGGTTCCTGCACGTTCTCGTCGACAGCGACCGACAGGCTGGCGCTGCATCCGTTACTAAGATCGGTGATCGTCAAGGTATAGCTGCCGGGCTGATCGACCAGGGGTTGCAGCGGATTGGATTGATCCACGATGTTGCCGCCACTGCCGGCGGCCCATTGCAACTGATAGTTGGCGCCGGAGCTGGAACCCTGGGCATTAAGGGCCACTTCCTCGACGATACAGGTGAGGTCGGCCGGATCGCCGATCGCCACCGTGGGCGGTACGTCGTCGATCGTCACCGTGACCATCGATGTGGCCGTACATTCGTTATCGAGATTGGTCACCGTCAACTCGTATTGCCCCGGCGCGCCGATGGTCGGGTTGAGGGTCGCGCCGCCGGCGATGATCTGGCCGTTGGCCGTGCCCCACTGATAGCTATAGTTCGGCCCCTGATCCGAGCCGCTGCCGTCGAGTTGCAGATCGGTCACCGCACAGGTAAGTTCGGCGGTAGCCCCCGCATCGGCGACCGGCGCCTGCACATCTTCCGAGACGTCGGTCGAAGCGGTGGCCATACAGCCGTTCGCCGTATTGGTCACCTGCAGGGTGTAGGTGCCCGGAGCGGCGATCAGCGGCGCCAGCGTGGTCGATCCGGTGACGATCTGGCCGCTCGCAGTGGTCCACTGGTACGCAAAGTTGGCGCCGGTGCTACTTCCCGATCCGTCCAGACTGAACTGCGTCAGGCCGCAGGTCAGGAGTTCCGGCGCGGCGATCACGGCGATGGGGTCTTGGGTATCTTCCAGGACGAGCGTGCTGGCCGTCATCGTACATCCGTTCTGCTGATTGGTCACTTCCAGCACATAGGTGCCGGGCTGGTCGACCTGAGGCGTCAGGCCGGTACCGCCGGCGACGATATTGCCGTCGATGGTCGTCCATTGATAGCTGTACTCCGGCCCCTGGCTAGTACCCGTTCCGCTCAGGGAAACTACCGGGTCGCTGCAGGTGATGGCACTAAGCGACGCGGCCACGACATCGGGCGGGGTCACATCCTCGGCGACCTCCACGGTCGTGGTGGTCTGACAGTTATTATCGAGGTCGACCACCAGCAATTGGTAAGTGCCCGGTTGATCGACGGTCGGGCTCAGCGTAGTGGCTCCCGACACGATATTGCCATCGGTGGTCGTCCACTGGTAGCTGTAATTTCCGACCTGGCTCGATCCGCTGCCGTCGAGCGGCAGTTCGGTCACCGCGCAGGTCAGCTGACCGACGACCTCTGCCTGGGCCACGGGGGCGTTGGCGTCTTGTGTGATGGCCACCTGTGCCGTCGAGCTGCAGCCGTTCTGGCTGTTGAGCACGGTCAATTCGTAGAGGCCGGGCGCATTAACGGTCGGACTGGGCGTATCGGCGCCGCTGAGGATGGCGCCGTCGGCGGTCGTCCAAGTGTAAGTAATGTTCGGACCCGAGCTCGAACCCGAGCCGTCGAGACTGATGGCCGTCGAGCTGCAATCGAGCTCGAAGGTCGGCCCAGCGTCGGCGGTGGGCGCTGCGACATCCTCAGCGATGGTTACCAGGGCCGTAGCCGTACAGTTATTGTCGGTATTGGTCACCAACAGCTCGTAGGTGCCGGGCGCATCGACCATCGGGGCCGTGCTATTCGCCCCACTGACAATATTGCCATCGGCCGTCGTCCATTGGTAGGTGAAGTTCTGGCCGGCGCTCGAAGCGCTGCCGTCGAGCGACAGTTCCGGTATGGCGCAGGTCAGTACTTCGGTCAATCCGGCATCGGCCACCGGCGGAGTCACGTCTTCTGCGACCGTCACGGTGGTGATCGTCGAACAACCATTGGCGTTATCGAGCACGGTTAGTTCGTAAGTGCCCGGTGCATCGATCGTCGGCGTATCGGTATCGTCGCCGCTGAGGATACTGCCGTCGGCCGTCGTCCAGGCATACGTGATGTCGGGTCCTCCACTGGAGGCGCTTGCATCGAGTTGCAGGCTGGTGACGGCGCAATCGAGTTGTTGTGGGGTTTCGACCTGCGCGGTCGGCTCGACCACATTCTGGTCGATCGTTACGGTAGACGAGGCTACGCACTGATTGTCCTGATTGGTGACGACCAGTTCGTAGGTGCCCGGTTGGTCGATCTCGGGCGTCAGCACCGTGTTGTCGCCGACGATATTGCCGTCGGCGGTCGTCCACTGATAGCTGTACTCCGGCCCCTGGTCGGA
>JAGQXA010000741.1 GCA_020436865.1 Saprospiraceae bacterium
AGACCGCCGATCCCATAGGCGGCCACTTCGTCGAGTTTGGAGTCGAAATCGGCGTAGCGGTGTCCGTCGTTGAAGCTGATGCTGGGCAGGATCGTTCCGATCTGACGTTGCACTTCGGGTAGGGAGTTCATGTCGCCGATCACGTTGCAGTTGAGGTAACCCCGCCGGCCGAGAATGCGGATGTGGTAGTTGAGGGTATGCAGCTCGTCTTCGCCGAACTGCAACTCGAGGGCCCAGTGCAGCTTTTTTTGACCGGAGTCGTAGAAGGGTTCGCTGGCCCAACCGACCAATTCGATCGGATCGTAGCCCATCTGTACCCGCTCGTCGTTGCTGTCGGAGAAATCGGACTGCATGGTCTCCAGCAACTCGTCGTAGTCGATGTCTTTCGCATCGGAATCGTCGATGTAGCCCTCCTCCACGAAGGTAATGTTGATGGCATAGCCCTCGAGATCGGCCGGGCCTCCTTCGGCGGGAAAGAGCATGCCCAGCGAGCGTTCGCCCGGGGCGCTGGGCGGATTGCCCCACAGATCGACCAGTACCATCTCACCGTCGTCGCCGTTGAGGAATTTGAACCCTGCCGGCACGGCCACGCTGGCCAATCCGTCGCCGATCTCCACGACCCCGGATTCCACGAAATCAAGTGATGCCTGTACGCTGTCGAGATAGGCCTGGTAGGCGGCCAGTAGGGCCTCTTCGTCGATCTGCACATCCGTGCTGTCGGGCTCATTGTAGGCTTGGGTAGAAAGGCCGGCCAGGAGAAAGGCCAGGCCGAAGAGAATCTTTTTCATGATATTTGGTTTTGATGTTTAATTTTACTCAGCCAAAATTTTCCGAGTATTTTTTTACTGAAAAGAATAATGGCTGTCAATGGCTCCGGTCCGGGCCCCGTCGTGTTCTACTGCAGTTCGGAAACAGCGTCGGCGATGCGTTCGATGGCGGTGCGCAGTTGTTCTTCGGAAGCGGCGTAGGAGATCCGGATACACTGCTCGGCGCCGAAAGCAGCTCCGGAAACAGCCGCCACATGGGCCTGGTGCAGGAGGAAGATACAGAAGTCGTCGGCATCCTTGATGATCTCCCCGCGGAAGGCCTTGCCGAAATGCTCGCTCACATCGGGGAACACGTAGAAGGCGCCTTGCGGATCGTTGACCTTAAAACCGGGAACTTTGGAAAGGAGTTCCAGCACCAGGTTGCGGCGTTTCAAAAAGGCTTCCCGCATGCGGTAGGTCGGAGTGAGGTCGGAGTCGAGGGCGACCGCGGCGGCTTTCTGTCCGAAGGAAGAAGCGCCGGAGGTGAATTGGCCCTGGATCTTGGCGCAGGCGGCGGCGATCTGCGTCGGACCGCCCATGTATCCCAGCCGCCAGCCCGTCATGGCAAAACCCTTGGCAAAGCCGTTCACCGTGATCGTTCGATCCTTCACGGCGGGGTGGGCGCCGATGCTGGCATGCCGGCCGGTGAAATTGATGTATTCGTAGATCTCGTCGGAGACGATATGTACCTGCTCGTGCGGGGCGATGACCTCGGCGATGGCCGTGAGTTCGTCGGCCGAATATACCGAGCCGGTGGGATTGCAGGGCGAGGAGAACAACACGAACTTGGTGCGGCCGGTAATGGCTGCGGCCACCTGCTCGGGACTCACTTTGAAATCGTGGTCGATGCCGGCCCCGACGATCACCGGAACCCCTCCGGCCAGGCGGATGATCTCCACATAGGAAACCCAGTATGGGGCGAAGACGACCACCTCGTCGCCCTCGTTGAGCAGGGCGAGACAGAGATTGGCGATGGTTTGCTTCGCGCCATTGGACACGACGATCTGGTTGACGTCGAATTCGAGGCCGTTGTCGCGGCGGAACTTGCGGACGATGGCCTCCCGTAGTTCGGGCAAACCGGGTACGGGAGTGTATTTCGTGTATCCTTCGTCGAGGGCCTGCTTGGCGGCCTCCTTGATGTGTTCCGGCGTGTCGAAATCGGGCTCGCCCAGGCTCAGGCTGATGACGTCGTGGCCCTCTGCCTTCAGGTCGCGCGCCAGCTGGGCCATCTTGATCGTGGCCGACTCCTCCATTTGTAAAACCCGTTCGGAAAGCAGAGAAACTAGATCGATGCTCATCTGGATCAGTTTGAAAGGTGGACAAAAAGGGTAGGGCTCCGTGCCTGCAAATGTAGGACATTTTCGATACTGTTTATCCAATTTTTCCCGACTCCTTTTTGGCGTCGAAGGGCTCCGGCCGTCCCGGCATGGTCGAAAAATTTCCCTATCTTTCCGGCCCAAATTTTCGGCTGCTATGACAAAACGCAAACCCAGGAAACAAAAAAAGACCTCAACCCCTTCCACCCCGTCCTCTCAAGCCCGGGCGTCGGTGCGGATGGTGCCCGTGAGCAGCGAGCAGGACGACTTTCTGCGCAAGCTTTTCTGGGGATCGCTGATCGCCTTCGGGCTGATCACCCTGGCTTTGTCGCTGGGCAGCGGGATCAATGGCGACGACGAGTATCAGGACGACTATTCCGCCAAACTGGTAGACTATTACACCTCTTTTGGCCGGGATACGGCGGCCCTCTACATCGAAGACGGCAATATGCACCTCTATGGCGGCTTTTTCGACCTGACGACCGGATTGCTCAACCGGGCTTTCGGCTGGGAGATCGACGACGCCAACTACCACCATCTGCGACATCTTTTCTCCGCCCTGTTCGGCATCCTGGGGATGCTGTTCGCCGGTTTGCTGGTCCGCGAGATCGCCGGCTGGCGAGCGGCCGTGCTCGCGCTGGTTCTCCTCTTCCTCTCGCCGCGTTTCCTGGGGCACTCGCTCATGAACCCTAAAGACATCCCATTCGCGACCGGCAACATCATGGCGTTGTACTACCTGGTACGCTGGCTCGACGGCTTGCCGAAGCCCCGGTGGCAGGACATGGCCGGTTTGGCCGCCGGCATTGCCTTGGCCATTGCGACCCGCGCGGGGGGGATCCTCCTGATCGCCTACCTCGGACTGTTTGCCGGCCTGCATTTCTTGCAGACCTACGGGTTGAAAGGATTGAGCCGCAACACCCGCGAACTGGGCCGGTATGCTTTGTACGGGCTGGGCGTAGCGATAGCGGGTTACCTGGTCGCCGTCTTGTTCTGGCCGTACGCCCTGGTCGATCCGCTTTCGCATCCGCTGGAGGCGCTGAGCGAATTTTCCAAACTCGGCGTGCGGATCCGCGTGCTATTCCAGGGGGAGAATGTCATGTCTGACGAAACGGCCTGGTATTATCCGCTCGTCTGGATCTTCTACACCATCCCTCCGGCGGTGCTGCTCGGCTTCGCCGGAAGCCTGGCGCTGGCCTGGCCCATGCTGCGGAAATTCCGTTCGTTGCCGGTTTTCCTGCTTTATTTCACGGCGATCTTTCCGGCCGTATACGTCATCTACAAAGATTCCCTGCTGCACGACGGCTGGCGACATCTCAC
>JAGQXA010000742.1 GCA_020436865.1 Saprospiraceae bacterium
CGGCTTCTGGTCGTTTCCCGCCGGCCTGCTCCTGCTAGCCGGCATCTGGCTGGCCGCCCAGGTCGGTCAACGCAAAGGACGCGAGCAAACGCTGCAGCTGCATGCGTTCTATACGCAGGCGGTGTATAGCTTGAAGGTGTGATTGGTTGATTGGCTTATTGGGTTGTTGGGTCCAATGATCCAGGGTTCCTTCGATCCTTGGGGCAAGTCCCCTGCTTGCCCCGCCATAGCCCTGGCGAAGGCGGGCTTGCCCCGCCATAGCCGTGGCGAAGGCGGGCCAACGGCTACTCCCTCCTCGGCCGGACATCCAGCTTCAGCGAGATCACGTGCGAATAGCGGTTTTGCGAATCGCCCAGATCGGTATAGGCGTAGTCGATCATCAGGCTGGCGATGCGCAGGCCGATGCCGAGGCTGGGGCGCATGGTGAGGCTTTCCTCCTGGTCGAAGTCGAGTTCTTTCTGGAATTGGTTCAGGCCGGCGCGCAGGTACACAAAATCCTTGTAGCCCGCCTCGAGGCCGAGGGCCGGGTCGATGCTGACCGGATCGCCGGAGATGAGGGTATTGCGCTTGCCGTCGGTCGACAGGTTGAGGTCGAGTTCGGGGGTGAGGCTGATCTGGTTGAGCTGGAAGCGATAGGCGGCGCCGAGTTGGAGCTGTGGCTTGGTGATCTCCACGGAATTGATGTCGGGCAGTTCGTTGCCGGTGGCCAGCAGCACGTCTTTTTCGGCCTCCGTGAAGGTGACCTTCCAGGCATTGAAGGTGGTGCTCAGATCGCGAGCCATGGCCCCGAAGCGCCAGTTGCCGGTCTGGTACTGCGCGCCGAGGTCGAGCCCGAAGCCCCAGGAGTTGGCGAAGGAGCCGATCACCCGGTGCACGACCTTCACGTTGCCGCCGAGCAGCAGTTTTCCTTTGTTGACTTTCAGGGGTTGGGCGTAGCTGAGCAGGAAGGCGTAGTCGGCCGCCGAGAACTCCACGATGTTGTCGTAGTTGACGGTGCCTTCGTCGTCGTACAGGCTGAGCGTATTCGGAATGCCGTCGATGCCGAATCGGATCAGCGAGAGGCCCAGCCGGCGGTCGGCATTGGCCAGCGGCAAGGTGACGCCGAGGTAGTCGAACTTGCCGATGCCGGCGAACCATTCGGCGTGCATGGCGCCCACCTGGAAGCCCTGGGCGGCCGTTTGGTTGCCCAGTCCGGCAGGGTTCCAGTAGCCGGCGGTGACGTCGTCGACCGTGGCCACCACCGCATTGCCCAGGGCCTGCGCCCGTGCGCTGATGCCGATGGAGAGGAATTCGTTGCTGTACTTTTGGGCGAAAAGGGCCGGACTGGCCAGGAAAAGGGTCAGGGTGATCGCAAGGTAAAGGACGCGCATAGGAATTGCTTTTTTTGCCAAACGCAAAGATAGAAGCCAAAGTATACCCAAACGAAAGTGCTTGGGAAATTTTTGGCCGGTACTGCCGGAGGCAGTCCGCGCTTCGCAGCTCGATCAATGAGTTTCTTTCCCGCTTCGCTCTCCTCCGGCCAGCACAAAGCCCAGCAGGAACAGGGCCAGCTCCGCCCACACGAGTGCCGCCGGGAAAGTGGCCGGACTCCAGATGTTTTGATGATACAGTACGCCGAGTGCGCCGGCAGCTTGCCAGCTTCCGGCCAGCAGGAGGGCCCAGCGCGACCAGTATTCGCCTCGCCGGAAGGGGTAGTAGAGTACCACGGCGATCAGGGCGCCGACGGCTAGCAGCGCGCTGCCCAGCATCTTCTGCTGGCCCAGCCAAAGCTGTTGTATGGCCGGTTCGAGTTCCGACCATTCCCGGCCGGCCAGTTC
>JAGQXA010000743.1 GCA_020436865.1 Saprospiraceae bacterium
ACGCGCTCTACCGGCCGGGGCCGCTCGAATACATCCCCAACTTCATCGCCCGCAAGCACGGCCGCGAACCGATCACCTACGACCTCCCGGAAATGGAGGAATACCTGCGCGACACCTATGGGATCACGGTGTACCAGGAACAGGTGATGCTGCTTTCGCAAAAGCTCGCCGGTTTCACCAAGGGCGAGGCCGACATGCTGCGCAAAGGCATGGGGAAAAAGAAAAAGGACATTATCGACGCCCTTTTCCCCAAGTTCATCGAAGGGGGTACCGAACGCGGCCATCCGAAAGAGGTGCTGGAAAAGGTTTGGAGAGACTGGGAAGCCTTCGCCTCCTACGCCTTCAATAAATCGCACTCGACCTGTTACGCCTTTGTAGCCTTCCAAACGGCCTACCTCAAGGCGCACTATCCGGCCGAATTCATGGCTTCGGTGCTGACGCACAACAAGAACGATATCTCCAAGATCACCTTTTTCCTGCGCGAATGCCGGCGCATGGGCCTCACCGTGCTCGGACCCAACGTCAACGAGAGTGTGTCCGATTTTTCGGTGAACCAGCAGGGCCAGGTGCGCTTCGGTCTTTCGGCTCTCAAAGGGGTAGGAGAGGGGCCGGTGGAAGATATCCTGGCCGACCGGGAAGAAGGCGGCCCCTTCGGGAGCCTCTTCGACCTCATGCGCCGGCTCAGCCTGCGCTCGGTGAACAAGAAGGTGCTCGAAAGCCTCGTGCTCGGCGGAGCCCTCGACTGCTTCGAAGACGTACACCGGGCCCAGTACTTCGCACCCTCCGATAAGTTCGACACGCTGCTCGAACACGCCCTGCGTTACGGCAACGCCTACCAGGCCCAGAAGGCCCAGGCGGTCAATTCGCTGTTCGGCGATGCGGAAGAGGCGATGATCCCCGAACCGAATATGCCGGAATGTCCGCCCTGGTCGCTCATCGAAAAGCTCACCCGCGAAAAGGAAGTCACCGGCATCTACATCAGCGGCCATCCGCTCGACGATTACCGCGTGGAGGTGGAAAATTTCACGACCTGTAGCCTCGAGGAACTCGACAAGTTCCAGGGTCGCGATGTGCGCATCGCCGGGATCGTGACCAGCGTGCGACACCGGGTCAGCAAGAAAGGTACCGGCTGGGGCTTGTTCACCATCCAGGATTATCACGGCTCGCTGGAGTTCCCGCTGTTCAGCGACGATTACCAGAACTACAAGAACCTGCTCGAAACCGGGCAATGCGTGTTCATTTCCGCCAACTACCAACAGCGCTGGAACAGCGAAGAGTACCAGCTGCGGATCAAAGAGGTGAACCTCCTGGAAACGATCGGCAATAACCTGACCCAATCGATCACCGTACAGGTGCCGATCGATACGTTGACCGATGAGTTTATCGATCGCTTCGAAAAGCTGTGCAAAGACCATAAAGGGCGTCACCTGCTCCGAATGAGGTTTGTCGATCGCTCCAGTCGCACCTCCCTGACCCTGGCCTCAAAGGCCCGCAAGGTGCAGGCGGATAGCGAGTTTATCAACGGCCTGGAACGGCTGGGCGTGAGCTACCGGGTTAACGGCGGAAAGTAGTTTTAACGGAACCTTAACGGGGTCTTTGGCCAAACTTGCCCAACTTAGCTGCCCTAAAGCTGTCTTTATCATATGCGATCGATACTACCTCTCCTGTTTTTCTTCGGTGCGCTCGATCTGGCCTCCGCGCAAAAGGCCGCGGTGCCGGTTTACGATCACTTCGATCAACTCGCGCCCATTTTCCAAAAGGACAACGACACCACCTATGTCATCAACTTCTGGGCGACCTGGTGTAAACCCTGCGTCGAAGAGTTGCCCTATATCGAGCAGCTGCACGCCGATTACGGCTCGGCCAAGCTGGAAGTGATCCTGGTCAGCCTCGATTTTCCGAACCAGATCGAAAGCAAGCTGTTGCCCTTCATCGAAGAACGGGGCCTGCAATCGAAAGTGGTCGCGCTCACCGACGGCAACTACAACCGCTGGATCGATCAGGTGGAACCGCAATGGGGCGGCGCTATTCCCATCACCATCGTGTACCGGGGAAAAGAACGGCGCTACATCGGCGAGCCTTTTCACTCGTATGAGGAAATCCGGGAGATCGTGGAAGCATTTGTCGGCAGTTAGCCGTTACCCTGTTGCAATAAGACAAACGCAAAAGGGGTTATCATGTGAGCCGCCTGCAACTTCGCAGGTTTCCGCTTGTCTGTGAAAAGCGAATAAAATCGTACTTTTGACTTTCCATAAACACAACACCATCCAGATATGAAGAACTTTTTCGCCGTTTCCCTGACCATGATCGCCGGACTGGCCATTCTGCTGTCGGCCACAAAGAGCGATTCTCCGAATGGCCTTCAGGTGGGCGATATCGCCCCGAACTTCAAGCTTCAGAATGTAGACGAGAGCTGGGTTACCCTCGACGACTACCCCGAGGCCAAAGGTTTTATCGTGGCCTTCACCTGTAACCATTGCCCCTTTTCGGTGATGTACGAAGACCGGATCATCGC
>JAGQXA010000130.1 GCA_020436865.1 Saprospiraceae bacterium
CCCGTCGTTCTTCAGGTCCAGCACGATCTTTTCGTACTGACCGACATCGATCTTCAAACCGGCCACCTTCGCTTCGTTGAGCATCCACTGCAGGGCGATCTTGGCCAAACCGCTTTCCTCCTCGGAATAGGATCCGCCCACATCGGAATGCACGCCGGCAAACCAGACCTCCTTGACGTCGGTGTCCCAGTTCTGCCGGCCGAGTTTATTCTGTGCATAGAAGGCCCGGCGTTCGTCGATGGCGATGGCGTGCCGGATCGTTTCGACATTGCTGTTATTTGCGGTATAGGGATAGGACTTCCAGTTACCGAAATACCCGATCGACGAAACGGTATCCCAGATGCCGATGAACTTGATGGGGCACTTTCGGGAAAAGCGGGCTCTAAACCCATTTGCAAGGTCGTTGTCGAGTTTCTTCTTGCCGTTTTCCGGATCGATCTTTTGCCTGGTCTTCCCATAGATATGGAAGGCATACGGGATCAGATTTTGACAACCTTTTTCCAGCAGGCCTAACCTCCGGATAAAGCCCGACAACACCCTCACCGTGTAGGCGCCCCGGCTGAAGCCAAACAAGTAGACCTGATCGCCCGGTTCAAAATTTTCCATCAGGTAGGAGTAGGCCTCGTAGATGTTTTGGTAAAGTCCGTAGCCGGTTGCCAGCCCCATGATCTTCCGAAAAGTAGTTTTCCAGGCCAGGCCCAGGCCGGTAGGTTGGTTGGTACCCACTCCCGGATCGTAGTAGGCGATCTGCTCGCCCGGCGCCTTTTGGATCACGGAGTAGAGCTTGACGACATTGGAATTGTCCCGGCCAAATTGATTGCCGGTGCCGTCGCAACAGATGATGATGTTCTTCGGCATCTAATGCAAATTAGGTTTCTGTCTCTAGGTAAAAACAGGCCATTTACAGGGCCCGCCTACTCCTGATCTCCCCCAGCCTGCTCTTCCGACTTGCCCCGCATGGCCATACCGATGGCCGCTCCAAGGGCGACGCCTACTCCGACGCCGACCGCGATGTTGGCAATAGCCGTTCCGATCGCGGCGCCGATACCCGCGCCGATGGCGATCCAGAAGGCCGGTGCATTCTGTTTATTCATCTTGCTTTAATTTATGAGTATCAACCCCATGGCGATCATGGCCGGCGATGCCTGGAGGTAAAAGATCTTCTTCGCGGCAGTGAGGGATCCATAGATCCCGGCCACCGCCACGCACCCGAGGAAAAAGAGGGCTACATTGGTCTGCCATTGCGGGTCTTCGATGAAGAACGTCCAGGTCAGGCCGGCCGCCAGAAAGCCGTTGTACAACCCTTGGTTGGCTGCCAGGACCTTGGATTTCTCGAACGAATCGGCGGGGAGCTGGCGAAAGATCTTGGGCCCCCGGGTCGTCCAGGCAAACATTTCGAACCAGAGAATGTAAAAGTGGGCCAGGGCGATAAGCCCGATCAGAATGGAAATTGCGAGCTGCATGGGCGTTAGGATTTTCCGTAAGGTAGCGCTTTTCTCCCGCTATCGGAACTCCATCACTAACCAGAAGATCGTATAGAGGTGGTGACTCTCGTGCAACAGGAAGAAGTCCAGCCATTCGGAAAGGTCCATCCAACCCAACTTTGGGTGTTGCCCTTTTCGCTTCCACTGTTCGGCCGTTATAGGCGATAGCAATTGCAGCATACGCTCCCTTCTCAGTTCGATCGCCGAGAGGACCTCCTCGACCGAAAGAGCCCTCCAGGTTTCAAAGAGCGGGTCGTCTTCCGCCCGGTAGCGTCCGAAACCGGGCGATGCTCCGGTCAAGATTTCCGTCGCTCGCTGCAAAAAGATCTCCTGGTAACGCCCCAGATGGGCCAGATTCTCGTGGATCGACCATTTCTCCGGTCGATGACGGGTGGTCAGGAAAGATTCCTCTAAACCGGCAATCCGGCTTTGGAGTTGCTCCCATTGCCGGTGAAACAGGATTTGGCGTAGATCACTCATGGCTTGGAGGTTATTAGCCTGTCGGGACCGGCTCGCACGCCTCAACCTGCAGGGAGCGGTCGCCAACTGACTTACTGGAAAATGCCTGGAAGAACAACCGATCCTTCCAATATCTTGCGGGCGCCGTCGCGGCTCAAGGTTCATTCATCCCCGGCGAAGGTCCGTTCATTGTTCGCTCAGTCGGCAATAAAAGGCCCACGCTAACGATGCCACCCAGCCCAGCACGATCAGAAAGGTCAACTTTTGCAGGATCGGCAGGAAGCTGAGAAAATGCCCGGTGTAATAGATGAAGTTGTTGGCTCCAAGCAGAAGCAGGCAAAAGAGTCCCGATCGAAAAAAGGCCATCCACTTGCTTAGGTACAACCCGCAGAAGGTACCGGCCAGGGCGATGGCAGCCAAAATACTGGCGGCGACGATCAACGGATCGTGGTAGCTGGTGAAAATGAACAGGGCCAGCGTCATCGAGACAGGTCCGCTGACCTGTACGGTCCGCGCCATCCACCGGCCAAGGTCCAAGGCAGAGGGTAGGAGGTACCAAAAAACAGCGAGCGCGGAACACAAAACGAACATGCCCGCCAAAGCCACCGGCCTCGCCGGATTGCTATTCCCGTTCAATGCGCGGTCGTTTAGCAGATGACACCAGTAGTTATGCGCCCAACTGAAGCCCGCCGCCTGCGGATCGTGCTGCGACCCTCCGGGATACAAGCCGGCGGCCACCAGGAACAGGATCGCGAACAGGCCGATCCCGGCAATCGGAAACAAGGCCCAGTGGGCCGGGGACTTCCACCTCATCGCCGATCGGAAAACCTGTTTCATGCTTGCAGATAGAGGAGGTATTTCTCCAAGCCCTTCTTTCCCGCTTCGGTTGCCAGTAGATGGAGTTGCCAGGCCAGCATGCCCAGGTAATGCCTGACGGCTTCGTCTTCCGAACGGTCGTCTTGCGTGAAAAAGGCCTCCAGGATCCAGAATCGCCCCAAAAAACCGGTGAATGCGCCGAGAAAGGCCAGCTCGCCGGCTTCGGCTTTAAGCTCGCCGGCAACGACCAGATCGGAAAAGAACTCCCGCAGGAAATCCTTCCGGCGTTTTTCCACTGCGCGATAGTCGTAGAATTCCCGAAAAATGCGCCGCATTTCTTCCTGGGCCAGGAAGATCCCCCGGTAGCGGTACTGGTTGCGAAACACCTGCTCCATCACCTGTAAGAAACTTTCGCAACTCGGCCGGCCTTCCCGGAATTTCTGAAAATGGCGGTCGTTGCCGGCGGTCACCCGGGTGAGCATTTCCACCAACAAATCTTCCTTGCGCGGGAAATGATAGCTGAGGTTGCCCGGACTGATCCCCAAAGTGCGGGCGATCTCGCGCACGCCCACCGCGTTGATCCCCTCGGCATTAAAAAGCCGGATCGCCACCTCTACAATGCGTTCCCGGGTCTTCATGGAAAAAATTTAGCA
>JAGQXA010000744.1 GCA_020436865.1 Saprospiraceae bacterium
AAACTGCTCGACCGCAAGGTGGTGCCCGATTCGGTGAAATCGCGTCACATTCTGCTGCAGGCCAATCCGCAGAACCCCTTCGAGGTCGAGCAGGCCACTAAGACCGTGGATAGCCTCAAGAACCTGATCGAAGCCGGTACGCACCGCTTCGATTCGCTGGCCGTTCTGTTCGGCTCCGACGGCACCGCCTCGAAAGGCGGCGACCTCGGCTTTGCCGGTCCCGGCCAGATGGTGAAGCCCTTTAACGACCTGATCTTCTACGAAGCCGAACCCGGCAAACTCTATACCGTGCAAACCCAGTTCGGCGTACACCTCGTCGAAGTGATGGACCGGAAGTTCGACTCCGATCAGGTGGGCGTGCAACTGGCGTTCATCTCGCAAACCATCATTCCCAGCGAGGAGACGCAGCGCGACGTCGAGGATCAGGCCTTGAACTTCGTCGAAAGCTACCGTAGCCTGGAAGCCTTGCAGGAAGCAGTGGCTGCCCGCGACGATCTGAAAATGACCACCTCCAGCAGCTTGCGCCGCAACGATTACTTCATCGGGGACCTCGGTGGCGGACAGTCGTCGCGCAGCATCATCCGTTGGGCCTTCGGCGACGAGCCGGGCATGGACCAGCCGGATCCGGGCGACGTATCTCCCGAGGTTTACCGTTATCAGGACGAGGTGCGCTTTTTCAATAACAAGTTCGTACTGGCTGCCCTAAAGAGCATCCAGAAGCCGGGCTTGCCCAAGGCCGAAGCCGTCAAGGAAGACATCGAGCCGGCCGTGATCAACCAGAAGAAGGCGGCCCTGGCCAAAGAGCGGATCGGCAGCCAGACCGACCTGAGCGCTATTGCCGGCGCTTTCACGGTGGGCATCGATACGGCCCGCAACGTGACCTTCGCCGGCGGGTTCATTCCCGACGTCGGGTCCGAGCCCGAAGTGGTTGCGCACGCCATGCAGGTAGAACTCAATCAGGTATCGAAGCCGATCGTCGGCAATAGCGGGGTCTTTGTGGTTAAGCCGATCTACAAGCCGGCTGCCACGGCGACCGCCAACATTCCGCAGATCCGCCGGCAGACGCTGTCGTCCCTGCAGTCGCAGGTGCGGGCTCGCCTGATGAATGCCCTGCGGGAAAATGCCGACATCGAAGATAATCGCTCCCGATTCTTCTAGAGGGTTCAGGGGTAATTTCCCGAAAAGGTGGCATCTTTACCGAAAGACGCCACCTTTTTTATTTCACCGACTTTGTACACATGACAGACTGGCTCAAGCGAAAAGTGGATCATCTACTGGCCGAAGGGTATGACTTCCCCGTCGCGGGTTTTCTCAGTCGCGGACTGGAACTGTTGCGCATGCGTTTCTGGCATTTTGTGGGCTTTGCGCTTTTGGTCTTCATCATCAACACGGTGGTCGGATTCATCCCGGTATTGGGGTTCGTGGCGACGACCTTCGTGCTGGGCCCGGCCCTCAATGCCGGCTTTTTCCTCTTCGCCGAACGCCTCGACCGCGAACCGGAGATGGCAGAATTCCCCCTCTTCTTCCGGGGCTTCGACTATGTCGCTCCGCTGGCGCTGTACACCCTGGTCTACCTGGCCATTCTGTTGCTGGCCTTTTTTCCGAGCCTGTTGGCGATGGGCGCCTCGGGCCTGTTCGAGTACATTTGGGACCTTCTGAGAAATCCGCTGGACGAGCCGGATCTCCTGCCCGATTTTTCTACGACGACCATTCTGATCCTCTTTATCAATCTTCTGTTCCTCTTGCTGGTCGTGGTCGCCTATTGGTGGACGCCCCTTTTTATCGTCTTCCACCAGATGCCCTTTTGGGACGCTATGGAGGCCAGCCGAAAGCTGGTAGCGCGGCAACTGGGATCGCATGTGCTCCTGTTTCTGGCGATCTTCTTCTCGGCGTTGCTGATCGGCATCATCGCGGTGATGCTGGCGCTCTTTCCGCTGATCGGCATTTTGATCCTGGGAATTTACATTGCAGCGGTGACGGTGGTCTTTCAGTGCGCGCTCTACGCTTCCTTCGCGGCAGTGGTCGGAGTGGATCCCCCGGATGACGACGACCAAGACGATCTGCTCGAACACCTGATCGACGAACAGTGATCACCGGGGCTCCTCGTCGGTCAGCCGGATGACCCGGACCGTTTCGATCTTGGTGTCGCTGACCATCTCCAACACGAACTTGTTCTGTCCGAGCACGATCTCGTCGCCCTGACTGGGAATGTTGGCGGTCGTCATGACGAGATAGCCCGATAGGGTGTGATATTCGCCTTCCGGAAACTGCAGGAGCGGATAGCGCTCGTTGAGGTAGCCGATCTCGAGGCGGCCGGAAAAGATAAATTCGGTGTCGGAGAGTTGCTTTTCGACATAGTCCTCGGTATCGTGTTCGTCTTCGATCTCTCCGAAGATCTCTTCCAGGATGTCTTCCAGGGTGATGACGCCGGCCGTTCCGCCGTACTCGTCGACCACGCAGGCGATGTTGAGCCGGTTCTTGATGAATTGGTTCATCAGGTCGCGTACGCGCATCGTCTCCGGCACGATGGGGATGTCGAGGTAGCACTTCCCGATCGAAGGGGGCTCCTTGAGCATTTGCTGGTGATGGATGTAGCCCAGAACGTGGTCGATATCGTCCTGATAAACCAGGATGCGAGAGAGGTTCGAATTCTTGAACATGTGGATCAGCTCGTCGATCGAGGCGCCGACGTCGATGGCTTCGATCTCCGGGCGCGGCACCATGCACTCCTTGACGCGCACTTCCCGAAGGTTCAACGCCTTTTCGAATAGTTCGGTGTCGATCTCGTCATTGGTTTCCGTGCGGGTGCTCTTGATAAAATTCTCCAGGTCGAGGCGGGTAAAGACGTCTTGCACCTCTTCGATGGGCGATTTGAGCAGGTAGATGAGCAGAAAGTTCGACAATTTGGTCATGAGCCAGGCCGGCAGGGCCAGGATGAACTTGATCACCCGTAGCGGGTAGGCCAGCAGGTAGAGGATCTCGTCGGCGTAAAGGCGGAACAGGGTCTTGGGCAGGAATTCCCCGAACAGCAAGATGATGAGGGTAATGACCGTGGTGCTGATCAGCAGCAACAAACCCTCGCTCGCAATGCCCATCTGCTCCTGGAAAAGGCGCTTCAACGGCATGGCCATGAGCGAAGTGAAGACCACCAGGGCGATATTGTTGCCCACCAGCATGGTGCCCAGGAATTCGGAGGGCTTTTCGTAGAATCTCGAAATGATGGAGCCCCGTCGCGATCCCTTCTTTCGCTTGAGTTCCACGATCAGCTTATTGGCGGAAAGGAAGGCGATCTCGGTTCCGGAGAACAGGGCTGATAGCAGGAGGAATAGCAAGAGGAACGAGAAGGTCAGCATAGCTGAAAATTACCAAATTTTGCAGAATCGGTCCGGCCGGGCCCGATCATTTGGGATGATTTAATTTATCTACCTTGATCTTTCCCTCGATGGCCCGGATACGCGAGCGGGTGAAATCCTGGTCGGATTCGAAGCCATATCCCCATACGATCTCGTCGGGCCGGCGGATCGTGACGAATTTATTGGTGTACACCCGGCCCTCTTCTTCGTCCCAGATCAACTCTTCGGATTCGAGGGTTTCGCGATCGACGCTTTCCCAAACCACACTGTCGCGTAAAATGACCTTGCCGTCGCTCTCATGCCGGATGCCGTAGCGGGCGGTCAGGCGGCTGGTCACCCGCTTGCTTGGACTAAAGAACTCGACGTTCACACCGTCGGGAAATTCGATCCGGGGGTCTTTGTCGTCGATATAACGAACCAGCGATGGCCCGCGCAGCCGCACCCGTACGTTCGCCGAGTCGCTGTAGAGCATTTGGAAATCGTTGATCACCTCTTTTTCCACGTCGTCCGGACCGACCACGAGCGCGATCTCCGCCAGTTCGTTGCGGCAAGCGACAAGAAGGAAGAGGGTCGCCAGGATCGATAGGGTTCGCAAGCCGTTCATCGCGTGCTCATTTCCGGGATAAATAAACGCCCGCCAGGATCAGCCCCATGCCCAGCAGATGCAAGTAGGTGACGGGTTCGTGGTCAAAAACGCCCCAGAA
>JAGQXA010000745.1 GCA_020436865.1 Saprospiraceae bacterium
ACATTGGCGCCCTGCAGGGCGGCCATAAGGCGAACGGCCAAGGGGCCTTCGGCGTTCAGGAACCTCTGCTCGATGGAATCGAGGATCTGCTGGCCGAGCAGGATGTTGCCCTGAATGGCATAATTAGCGCCTGTCAGGTGATTTTTGTAGTCGAGGCAGTTGAAGCCGGTATAGGCGGCAGATCGGGGGTCGCCGTTGTCGTCGAGATCGACGATGCCGTATTGCCTGTTGCTGGTATTGCCGAACTGGCAGGCGTCGTTGCCCAGCAGGTAGTCGACGATCTGTTGGGGCGAAAGTCCGGCCTCCATCTGGGTCAGGGCGTTGTTCAGGTTGACATTGGGAATACAGGCCGTGGCCTGCGAATTGACCGCTCCCTTGCCGGGGATCAGTCCGCTGATGATGATCACACCGCCGCAACCGCCGCAGTCGTCGGTATCGATGCACGAGGCGCCGGCACTGCCGACCTCCCCGGTTTCGGGGTCGACTGCGCAGATGGAAAAGGTATCTTGTGCGAGCAGGGAACCTGCCGTCAGCAATAGGGCAAGAGAGAGTAGAATAGGTGTTTTCATGCGTTTTTCCAGGGAAGATACAGAAATTGCCGACAAGGGTCGTCAAGATCAATGCGCGATCAACAGCGGAAGCGCTACCTGTTTTTCCGCAAAATGTACCTTTATCCAGTATACCCCGCCCCGCCCAGGAGCAGGCACAGGAAAATCAGGTAGGGGAGCGGGGTTTTCATAGGCGAAGGTTTTCCTTAAGCTACGGATAAATGTGGCGATGCACGGTCTCCGAAAGCGATTTTGTCGGAAATTGAGCACACAGGTCTAGTGTTCGATCGGCGCCAATCCGGCCAGGTCGAGGAGGAAAGCGTACTCCATCGCCGTTTCGCGATATTGGCGGAAGCGCCCCGATTGCCCGCCATGGCCCGCGTCCATATTGGTGTGCAGGAGCAAGGGGTTCTGGTCGGTCTTGCGCTCGCGCAGGCGGGCCACCCATTTCGCGGGCTCCCAGTACTGCACCTGCGAATCGTGCAGACCCGTGGTGACCAGCATCGGCGGATAGGCCTTGGCCTCGACGTTGTCGTAGGGGGAATACGATTTGATGTAGCGGTAGTATTCCTCTTCGTTGGGGTTGCCCCATTCGTCGTACTCGCCCGTGGTGAGCGGGATCGATTCGTCGAGCATGGTGGTGACCACGTCGACGAAAGGTACGGCGGCGATGATGCCTTTCCACAGGTCGGGCCGCATGTTGACGACGGCGCCCATGAGCAGTCCGCCGGCGCTGCCGCCCATGGCGAAGAGTCGTTCGGGATCGGCGTACTTTTCGGCGACGAGGTATTCGGCGCAGTCGATGAAATCGGTGAAGGTGTTCTTCTTTTTCAGCAGTTTGCCGTCTTCGTACCATTGGCGGCCCATTTCTTCGCCGCCGCGGATATGGGCGATGGCGAAAACGAATCCCCGGTCGAGCAAGCTGAGCCGTACGGAGCTGAAGTAGGGGTCCATGCTCGCCCCGTAGGAGCCGTAGCCGTAGAGCAGTAGGGGAGCCTGACCGTTGCGTTCGAAGCCTTTGCGGTACACCAGAGAGATCGGCACCTTCACCCCATCGCGGCTCGTGGCGTACAGGCGTTCGGAGTGGTAGTTTTCCGGATCGAAATCGCCGACCACTTCCTGTTGCTTGAGGAGGGTCATTTCCCTCGTTTTCATATTGTAGTCGTA